>JAICSG010000695.1 GCA_025937035.1 Thermoanaerobaculia bacterium
CGAGCTCGCCTACATGGCCCAGGCCTCGGTCACCCACGCGGTGCTGGAGGTGGAGCCCACGGTGGTGGCCCTCCGGCCGCAGACCCTGGTGCTGGAGACCAAGCAGATCCAGAGGCTGGAGGAGCTGGGCCTCCCCCTCGCTACGCTCTTGGGAGACCGGGGAGCGCTCGACCACTGGCTGGCCGAGCGGAATGGTGGGGATCTCGTGGGCCCGGCGCGGAAGCGGGTGGAGGAGGCGCTGGCCGAGCTGCGCGGTCCGGCCGTGGCCGCCGATCCCGGGCTGGAGCGGCCGTTCGAGAAGACCCGGGAGCAGATCCTCCACGCCCTCGACGTCTTCGGCGAGAAGGCGGTCTCGGCCGCCGCGCGCAAGAACGAGGTGGTGAGCCGGCGGGTGCAGCAGCTCCGCGACGCCGCGGTGCCCGGGGGCAAGCTCCAGGAGCGCACCCTCTCCTCGGCCCATTTCCCGGGCAAGTACGGCCCGGACCTCGCCCAGAGCTACTGGGATCAGATGGAGCTCGACGCCGCGCACCTGCAGGTGATCGCGCCCGGGGAGAAGCCATGAAGCTGGACGTGCTCGCGATCGGCGCCCATCCGGACGACGTGGAGCTGGGATGCGGCGGGACGCTCGCCGTGCTGGCCCGCCGGGGGAAGAAGGTGGGCATCCTCCACCTGACCCGCGGCGAGATGGGCACCCGGGGGACCCCCGAGGAGCGCGTCGCCGAAGCTGAAGGCGCGGCCCGGGCCCTGGGCGCCGTGGAGATGGATTTCCTCGACTGCGGCGACGGCGGCCTGCGAACCGGCCCGGCCGAGGAGGACTCCCTGATCGAGAAGATCCGCCTCTGGCGCCCCGACCTGGTGCTGGGCCCCACCCCTTCCGACCGCCATCCGGACCACGGCCGGGGGCACCGGCTGGTGGAGGCGGCCTGCTTCTACGCCGGGCTCCGCAACCGTGCCCCATGGACGGGGGAGCCGTTCCGGCCGGCCGCCGTCTTCTCCTACATGCAGCACGACCATTTCACGCCCAGCTTCCTGGTGGACGTCACCGCCGGCTGGGAGGCCAAGATCGAGTCGATGCGCGCCTACCGCAGCCAGCTCCACGGCGGCGGGGCCACGGGCGAGGGGCCGGTGACCAAGGTCTCCACCCCCGAGTTCTGGTACGCGGTCGAGGGGCGGGCCCGCCATTACGGCGAGATCATCAGCGCCGCCTATGCCGAGCCCTTCTGGAGCCGGACCCCGCTGGCGGTGGCGGACCCGACGTCGATCCTTCCCGGAGGAGTGCGATGAGAGTCGGCATCAGCTGTTATCCGACCTACGGCGGCTCGGGGATCGTGGCCACCGAGCTGGCCATGGCCCTGGCCGAGCGGGGGGACGAGGTCCACGTGATCTCCTACGCCCTCCCCTCCCGCCTGTCGTTCATCAATCCGCGGATCTTCTTCCACGAGGTGGTGACCCCCACCTATCCGCTGTTCGACAACTACCCGCCGTTCTCGCTGGCCCTCTCGACCAAGATGGTGGAGGTGGCCCGCCACGCCCCGCTCGACGTGTTGCACGTCCACTACGCCATCCCGAACGCCGTCTCGGCCGTGATGGCCCGGCAGATCGTGGCCCCCCAGCCGCTGCCGGTGGTGACCACCCTCCACGGCACCGACGTCACCCTGGTGGGGAACGATCCCAACTACCTGGAGACCACCCGCTGGGGGATCGTGCAGAGCGACGCCGTGACCGCGGTCTCCGAGTCGCTCCGCCGCACCACGGTCGAGCAGATCGGAGTGTGCAAGGAGATCGAGGTGGTGCCCAACTTCATCGATCCGGCCCGCTATGAGGCGGCCCAGGCGGGGCCCGGGGCCCGCCGCTGGGCCAAGCCGGGGGAGCGGATCCTGGTCCACATCTCCAACTTCCGGCCGGTCAAGCGGGTGCTCGACGTCATCAGCATCTTCCAACGGGTGGAGCAGAAGGTGCGCAGCCGGCTGATCCTGGTGGGGGACGGCCCCGAGCGCGGCAAGGTCGAGCAGTACTGCCGGGAGCACCACATCTGCGGCGCCATCACCTTCGTCGGCAGCTTCCCCCTGGTCGAGGAGGTGCTGGTGGGGGCCGACCTCTTCCTGCTCCCCTCGGAGAGCGAGTCGTTCGGCCTCTCGGCCCTGGAGGCCATGGGCTGCAAGGTGCCGGTGATCGCCAGCCGCGCCGGCGGCCTCCCCGAGGTGGTGGCGGACGGCGAGACCGGCTTCCTCTGCCCGGTGGGGGACGTGGACGGCATGGCCGCCGCCGCGCTCAAGCTCCTCACCGACGACGATCTCCACCGCCGCTTCGGCGAGGCCGGCCGCCGCATGGCCGTCGAGCGGTTCGGCCAGGACACGGTCGTCCAGCGCTACCGGTCGATCTACCAGCGGCTCACCCAGCTCCCCTGATCCGCCCGATGGCCGCCTACGCCGCGCCGGCGGGCGAATCCCGCGCCGAGATCCGCGAGAAGGGGTCGGTCTTCCTGGCGGCGATCGGCCCGGCGGCGGACGAGGGGGCGGCCAAGGCCCTCCTGGCCGGCCTGGAAAAGGAATTCCCCGATGCCACCCACCATTGCTGGGCCTGGCGCCTGGGCTCCCCTCCGCGCGAGCGGAGCGCCGACGCCGGGGAGCCGGCCGGCACCGCCGGGGTGCCCATCCTCCAGGTGCTGCGCGGGGCCGGGCTCTCGGACGTGATGGCGGTGGTGGTGCGCTGGTTCGGCGGCACCAAGCTCGGCAAGGGGGGGCTCGCCCGCGCCTACGCCGCCGCCACCCGCGAGGCCCTCCAGGGATTGCCGGTCCTCCAGAAGGTGCCCACGGCGCGGCTGGCCGTCGAGGTCCCCTACGAGAAGGTCGGGGCCGTCAAGCGCCTGTTGCGCCCGCCCGAGATCGAGCTGGAGGCCGAGGAGTACGGAGCGGCGGCCCGGCTGGTCCTGGCCGTCCACGAGGAGCGGCGGGAAGGATTGGAGGAGGCCCTGGCGGAGCTGGGGATCGCGCCCGTTGAGAAATAAGTATTTCCGGAGATTTTGCTTCCGGGTAACATCCTTGTCCGGTGGACCGCCCTTGTATAGACTTACTTGAAAAAGGTCGTGATCGTTCCATTGAATGGAGAGCTCCGCGATGAGTGAACCGAACGTTCCGCCGCCCCCGTCCTACATGCCGCCCCCC
>JAICSG010000459.1 GCA_025937035.1 Thermoanaerobaculia bacterium
CCGGGATCTGACCCGGCTGGGCACCGTCGAGATCGCCGTCGCCGGCCCCGATCCTCACACGGTGCTGGCGTCCACCCGCGATTGGCGGCCGGTCCAACAGACCCTGGCCACCCTCTCCGAGGCGGCGCGGCGGGAGCGGGACCACGCTCCGGCGCCGGCCGGGCCGCCGTCCGGGCCGCGGATCGGCCAACAGCTCGACAAGCTGCTCGCCGCCGTGGCCTCTCGTCATGCCGCGGGGCCGCGCGTTCTGTTCCTGGTGGCCGACGGCGCCGTTCTGTCTCCGGCGGAGGTCTCCGTCCTCGACGGCGGCACGCCGCCCCCGGGGGCGGCGGCGACCGTGGCCACCGCCTTCCTCCAGGCCGGCCGCCGGCTGGCCGCGCAGGGGTGGGTGGTGATCCCGGTGGCGGTACAGCCGGGGAGCCCCGGCACGCCGGTGGCTCCGCCCAGCGACGCCGACCTCATCCGCGAGAGCGCCGCCCCCTCGCAGCACACGAACGGTCCGCCGCCGGACCTGCCCCGCCGGGCGCCCGCGCCGACGCCGCTCGCCTATCCGGAGGTGGTCACCCTCTCCACCGAGCCGCGGCTGGCCCCCCTCCGCGCCCTCGCCGAGTGGACGGCCGGCGCGGTGATCGGCTATGACGTGCAGCTCCCGGCGCTCTTCGCGGAGCTGCCGCGCCGCTGGACCCTCTGGGTCGCGGAGCCGGAGGCGCCCGCGGACAACCACCTCCACGCGCTCAGCGTCCGGCTCCCCGGCCGGAAGGTGGAGGCGCGGGCGCCGCGCTGGCTTCCTTAGGAGGGCGAGGTCAGCCGGCGGCGCGCAGCTCTTCGGCCGTCTCGTCGAGGACGGAGCGCACGGTCTCGCCCAGGGTCTTCGGAGAGAACGGCTTCTGGAGGCAGAGGGGGGAGCCCAGGCCGTCGCCGGAGAGGAGCTCGTCGTTGTAGCCCGACATGAAGAGGACCCGCGTCTGCGGGCGCTCGGAGCGCAGGCGCTGGGCGAGCTCCGGCCCTTTCATCTCGGGCATGGTGACGTCGGTCAGCAGCAGGTGGATGGCGCCGCGATGGAGCCGGGAGATGACGAGCGCCTCCTCGCCGGACCCCGCCTGGAGCACCCGGTACCCGCGGTTGACCAGGATCTGGTGGAGCACGGCCCGCACCTCCTCCTCGTCCTCCACCAGCAGGATCGTCTCCGAGCCGCGGTCGGAGAGGGTGGACACGGGGCCGGTGCGCAGGACCTCGGCCTCCTGGGTCACCGGCAGGTAGATCGAGAAGCAGGCCCCCTGCCCCGGGGTGCTGTTGACGAAGATGTAGCCGCCGCTCTGGCGGACGATGCCGTAGGCGGTCGAGAGCCCCAGCCCCGTCCCCTCCCCCTTGGTGCTGAAGAACGGCTCGAACACGCGCGCCTGGGTGGCGGCATCCATGCCCATCCCGCTGTCGGTCACCGTCAGCAGGACGTAATGGCCGGAAGGGACGTCGTGGCGGGCGGGCCGCTCGGCGGCGACCGCCACGGGCACCGTCTCCAGGGTGAGGCGCCCTCCAGAGGGCATGGCGTGGCGGGCGTTGACGGCGAGGTTGACGATGACCTGCTCGATCTGCCCGGGATCGATCTTGACCTTGCCGAGCTCCGGATGGAGGCCGGTCTCCAGGTGGATGTCCTCGCCGAGGAGCCGCTGCAGCATCTTCTCCAGCCCGGAGACGACGCCGTTCAGATTCATCACCCGGGTCTCCATCGGCTGGCGGCGGGCGAAGGCGAGGAGCTGCTTGGTGAGGGCCGCCGCCCGCTGCCCGGCCTCCTTGAGGCCCGTCAGGTTGCGGGCGAGGAAGGGGTCCTCCCGGTAGCGCTCGAGCATGAGGTCGCTGTACCCGAAGATGGCGAGCAGGCAGTTGTTGAAGTCGTGGGCCACGCCGGCCGAGAGGCGGCCGATGGCCTCCATCTTCTGGGAGTGGAGGAGCTGGCGCTGCAGCGTCTTGTTCTCGGCCTCGTCGCGCTTGCGCTGCGCGATGTCGCGGATGGCGACCACCGAGACCTCCTCCCCCTGGAAGACGTAGCGCTTGCCGGCGATCTCGATGTCGACCGTCGAGCCGTCCCGCTTGAAGCCGATGCTCTCCCGCGGCACCCCCGCGAGGTCGACCTCGCCAGAGACGAGGTCGGAGAGCCGGCGGCCCAGGATCTCGTCCGGCTCGCCGCCGAAGATCGCCAGGAGGGCGTGATTGACCTCCAGGATCACCCCGTTGCGGACGATGGCGATCCCCTCGAGGGTGGCCTCGAACAGGGTGCGGAAGCGCTCCTCGCTGCGCCGGATCTCCTCCTCGGCCGCCTTGCGCTGGGCGATCTCCTCCTGCGCCTTCTCGTAGAGACGGACGTTCTCCGTCATCGGCCCGATCTGGTTGGCGATCGTCGACAGCAACTGGATGTCGCTCGCCGGGAAGTAGTCGTCGGGGTCCCGGCGGCCGATCAGCCAGATCCCCACGGGCCGCGCCTGGAGGACCAGGGGGACGACCAGCCGCACCCAGCCGAGGTGCGGCGCGCCCGGCCCCGCCGGCAGGTAGCGGCCGCTCTGTCCGAGCGCCGCCCGCAGATCCTCCTGGGTCAGCGGCTGCCCGCCGGCCGGGACGGCCTGCTCGTAGAGGACCTCCAGGCCCCCTTCCGCGAACAGATAGAGCACCGACTGGCGGATCAGCAGGGTCGGCAGGATCTCCTCGGCGACCAGCCCCGCCAGGACCTCGCGGTCGAACGCCGTGGGGATGCGGGCGGAGACCAGGTCGATCACCTCCTCGGCCGAGTGCTTGATGCCGAAGACGTGGCGGTCCACCAGGGCCTGGAAGCGGTCGCGCAGAAAGGGCACCGCCGCCATGTAGCCGAGGGAGACGAAGAGCAGGGTGGCGAGGTAGTCGGCGGTGAGGGTCTGCCGCTGATTGCTGAGGCCGAAGAAGATCAGCGTATAGGACGCGAACAGCAGGGCGGAGAAAGTGTAGACGCCCAGCAGGCGGTTGGCCCGGAACTCCGCGGCCCCCAGATGGTGCTTGTAGATGGCGTAGATGTAGCTCATCGGCAGCACCGGGATGGTGACCAGAGAGATGGAGGTCACGTAGGGGCTGAACAGGTGCAGGTCGTGCCCCCCCAGGGCCATGTGCTTGAACCAGACGAGCAGCACGCCGTGGAACACCACGAAGGGGACCAGCCCGAGCGTCACGCCGAACAGCATGATGCGGACGGCCACCCGGGTGGCGGGCGCGGTCCGCAGGATCAGGCGCAGACAGAGCAGGCCGATCGAGAGCAGGATGCCGGCCAGGGTGTACCAGACGACGGCGTACGAGAAGCCCTCCAGGAGGAACAGGGCGTCGAGGACCGCCAGGGCCGTGGACAGGGCATACATGGCGGCCTGCAAGGAGCGCCGGATCCGCCGGCCGAAGATCTCGCTGGGCAGGATGGTGTGGAGATGGAACGCCAGCGGCGTGAAAAACCAGATGGCCGTATGGAAGACGATGGCCGACCCGCCCGCCCGCTGTCCAAGGCCGGCGGCGATCCAGACCGCGTTCACGTAGGCGAAGAGCACCAGGACCAGCCAGCGCTCGTCCCGCGGCCGCAGGAAGATGACGACCACCGTCCCCATCAGCCAGAAGATGAGCGGCGCGACGATCGAGAGCAGCGTCTGACGGAGGTTGACGCGGCTCGACTTGGCCTTGATGTCGCGGGTCACCTCCCGGCCGTTGCGGATCAGGCGGACGCGCCCGACGCCGTCGTCGCCGAAGAGGCCCCCGATCGACATCCGGCGGTCGTGCGAGAACCGGTAGAAATCGACCCCTTCGATGGTGAGGACCTGGTCCCCCACCTCCAGGCAGTTTTCGGGCCGGTGATTGCAAGGCTCCGCGCTGACGACCTTCCAGTCCGCCGGGCTGGCGGTGAATCCGAGGTCCGGCGACAGGGCGGCGTAGGGGTAGTACAGACAGGGGAAGAGGACGAGCAGGGAGACGAGGACCAGAAAGAGGTCCGCGCTCTTCCAGGAGGAAGCGTTCCGGGTATCCATACTGTCCCTGAAAACTGAAAAGCAGGGATCTTTATAGCAGGCTTTGCATGCCAGGTCCACCCCTGGCGACGCAACGCCCGCGGGCCCCCGCCAGTCTGGGGTGGGGGGCCACGCGGACGCTGGGCCCGAGCCTGCTGTCGGAGGCTCAAGCCTGGGCGGCCCTGAGAGCCGGGACGGCGTCCTCGCTCACGGACGGCCACTCCACCCAGCCCGGAGCCTGGCTCGGATCCGTCGGATCCGTGGTGGTCGCCTGCATCACAGAGGGGTCGAGCCGGCTGACGCGGCGCAGGATCTCGAACAGGAAGCTTCTCTCGTCCTTGGTGGTGAAGCGGGAAACGAACTCATTGATCAACATGATTGGATCCCTCCCGTAAAA
>JAICSG010001126.1 GCA_025937035.1 Thermoanaerobaculia bacterium
AATCCCCCTGGCGGGCGGCCTCGGCGGCGGCGGCGAGCCGGCGTACCGGGCCCATCGCCCGCCGGGCGAAGGCAAAGGAGAGGAACGGGGCGAGGAGCACGGCGGCGAGGCCGGTTCCCAGGAGCACGTTCTGGATCTGCCGGTAGGAGGCGAGCTCCTTCTCCAGCGAGGCGAGCGCCACCGTCTCCCCCACCGGCGCGCCGTTGGCGTCGCGCAGGGGGGAGGCGACCGCGATCCACGGCTCGCCATTGAGCGTCAGCCCGGTGCTCGGCACCGACTGGCCGGTGCGCAGGGCACTCCCCATCCGGTTCCTGGTCATCTCGCCGGCCAGGCTGCGCGCGGTGTCCGGCGGCAGGGTGGTGGCGACGATCTTCGGCCCCTGGGGTCCCGCGACGACGAAGGCGACGTCGGCGCCGCTGACGTCCCGCACCTCCTTGACCCCCTCGGCCTGGTCGTTGATCTGGAAGCCGGTGATCAGGTAGCCGAACGGGGTGAAGTCCTTCACCACCGGCACCGCCACCGCGTGGTAGAGGCGGTCCCCCTCGCGCCAGACGCCGCGGCTCTCCCGATTGTCCGCCGCCTGGGCCGCCGCCACCAGCGGCCGTTTCGAGAGGTCCTCCCCCGCACCCTCCGGACGGTCGGTGCGGGCGACCACCTTCCCCTGCGGGTCGAGCGCGATGGCGAAGTCGAACCCGAGGTCGTTCCGCCGCTCGCTGAGCAGATCGAGCACGGAGCGCGTGTCCCCGTGGGTGGCCGCCTCGGAGAGATAGGCGCTGACGTTGGCGTCGGCCGCGAACAGGCGGGAGATCAGGAGGAGCTGGCGGTAGCGCTGCTCCTGGAAGGCCGTCTGGGCGGCGGCGCTGCCGCGCAGGGAGTCGAGCACGGCGTTGCGGGCGATCCCCCGCAGGGTCAGCAGGGTCACCGCCACCGCGGCGCCCACCAGCAGGGCGATCAACAGCGAGGAGACCAGGAAGATCCGGGTCTCCAGCGACAGCCCGCGGCGGCTCCCGTCAGCGGTTTTCGTAGCGCTCTCCCGAGCGGAAGTAGGACTTCCCCGTCTTGTTCAGGTGCGAGGGGATGAGCGGCCGCACGATCTGGAGGCCGACGCTCAGCGGCCCCTTCTGCGGCAGGTCGACGCTCATCGTCCACGGGTCCGCCTGCTCGTGCCAGACGGTGAGCTTCCCCGGCCCGCGGGGCAGCCCGAGGAGGGCGAATTCGCCGTTGGCGTCCGGCGAGGCGTGGAAGGGCGTGTCGAGCACGAGGATATAGGCGACCATGTCGTGGTGAACGTTGCAGTAGACCCGCACGAGACCCGATTTCTCGAAGCGCTTCTCCTTGCCCGGCCCCTGCTGGTAGAGGCCGAGGTCGAACTGGTTGGGCGCCGAGACCGAGAAGACGTTGTGGAGGATGGGGTCCTCGTTGGGGAAGCGCACCTTCGCCCCCCGCGGGATCACCAGCAGGCGTGGATCGAATTCCTTGTGCCGCGTGACCATCTCGAACGGCTTCTCCGGCGCCTTCGCCGCCTGCGGGTTGGCCGGCTCGAAATAGACCACCGCCTGCCGCACGTCGCTCCCCTTCGCCGGCCCCTTCCCCCCCTTGGCGAGGAGCTGGATGTGGCCGTGGAGGTCGTCGGCGAGGGCGGGGGACGCACAGAGCAGCAGGAACGCGAGGGCTCTTCTCAAGTCACAGCCTCCATCCCAGCGTGGTCAGCCATTCATTGTTGTTCCGCTTCGCCCCGGAGGCCAGGATGAAGACGTTTTTCGCGTATTCCACCGTGAGGTCGAGGCCGGGGATCAGCCCC
>JAICSG010000397.1 GCA_025937035.1 Thermoanaerobaculia bacterium
CCGGGTGTTGCCGTGGGGGGGGGGGTGGCCCCGGCCCGAATGGTGGCGGGGGGGGGACAAGCCCCGCGCCCCTACGACAAGCTACTGCGTTGGACATCCGCTCAGAACCACCGCCGCCCCTCCTTCCCGCCCTTCACCTCCAGCTCGACCCCGATCTTCTCGGGCGGCAGGACCCCGGAGAGGAACAGGAGCTTGCCGGTCTCGGGGATGGCGACCGGTAGCGGCTTGACCCCACCGACGAGGCCCTTCTTGAGGTTGTCCGCCTCCTGGGCGAACTGAAACCGCGAGGCCGTGGGCGGAGGCGGGGCCGCCTTCCGCCGCGGGCTCCAACCGCCGCCGGTGCTCTCACTGAGCTCGTAGGTCTGGGTGTTGGAGATCCTGCGCTCGTCGAGCACGGGCGCCTCGGCGGTCACCGTGATGAGGTCCTCGACGGCCGCGGCCAGGCGGACCTCGGTCGTCGTGATCCGCCCGGCGTTGATCGCGACCCCCGGGTAAGAGAGCGTCGAGAATCCTTCAAGCTCCGCCTTCATGGAGTAGCTGCCGGGGGCGAGTCCCTCGAAGAGGAAGAGCCCCTGGGCGTTGCTCACCTTGACGGCCGGAGGCTGTCCTCCGGGAGGGAAGAGGGTCACGGTGACTCCCGGCAGGAGCTGGCCCTGCTCGTCCGCGACGACCCCTTTCAGGACCCCGGCCGGGCCCGATTCGTTGCCGCCGACGTTGATCCGGCCGGCGTACACACCCGGTGTCGCCGCCAGGACCGCCCAGGGGTCCGGGGCCGTCGGGAAATTCTTCAGCGGCGCGTTCGTCCCGGAGCCGCCCCCTCCCCCTCGCTCCTCCTCGGCCGGCCGGCTCGTCGCCACCGGCCGCAGCTCGCCGGAGCGGTAGCGGTAGCGGGCGCCCTCCGGCAGGAGCAGCCGCCAGCGGTGCTCCTGGACGGGCACGGTCACGCGGGGAAGATCGAGCGCCAGCTCGGACCGCCCCTTGGGGATCGCCTTCTCCAGCACCGAGATCACCTCGACGACCGCATCCTTGCCTGTGTCGAAGCCGAGCGGCACCGAGATCCGGCCGCTCCCCCGCTCCAGCGGGCGCACCGGCACGCCGTCCACCTTGGCCGACCAGAGGGCGGCTCCGGCCGGCAGGGTGAGGTCGAGGGCGGTGCCGATCGCCCCCGGCCGCAGGGTGATCTGGTCGCGGTGCAGCAGGGTGCCGTCGAGGGTGATCAGGGTCGTGGTCTCCCGCAGGCTGGCCACCGCCGGCAGGCTGGGCGCGGCCGGCAGCAGGGAGACGGCCATCCGGAGCCCCGGAGAGTCGCCGGCCAGCCGCCAGGCCGCCGCGAGGTCGATCCCGCCCAGGGCCTCGCGCAGGACCGGCGGCAGGTCGTCCAGATCCACCCGCGCCCAGGACGCCTCGGGGAGCGGCTTCACCTCCGCCGCCACCGAGGAGGCCAGGGCCACGTAGCGGGCGCGTACCGTTCCTTCCGGCACCACCGGATCGAGCGGCAGCTCGGCGCCCGGCTTCGGGGTCGAGGTGAGCACCAGATAGCCCACGCCGCGGAGCTGCTGGCGGCGCTGCACGGTCAGACGGCGCGACTCGACCGTGGGCACCACCTCCCCCTCGTCCGTGCCCACCGTCTCCACGGAGAGCCCCGCGGGCAGATCGACCGTGAAGCTTCCGAGCCCGCCGCGCGAGACCTCGTAGAGCACCACGTCGTGCCGCCGGGGACCGTCGGGCCGGAGCTGGATCAGAGTCAGCACCAGGCTCTGGGCCAGCAGCTTTTCGGCATCGCCGCCGTCGAGCTTGCGCCGCACCTCCACCGTCTGCGCCTGCCCTCGGCGGCTGGTCAGCCGCACCGTGCGCCGGACCCCCTCGACGCGGTCCTCCACCACCACCGTACCTGGCGCGCTCCAGGCGAGATCGGCTGGCAGCTCGATCTCGGTGAGCGACACCGGCGCCGCGGCGGGGGCCAGGGTCAGGCGGCTCACCCCGCCGCCCGGCAGCGGCGCCGGTCCGGAGATGTCCACGGTATAGCGTCCGGCGGCGGGGGCCACCAGGAGCCACTCCCCCGCCTTGGCGCCGGCGCTCAGGGCCGCCCCCGGCACATCGACGCGAGCCTCCTGGGGCACGCCGGTGACCGGCAGCACGACCGGCCCCTTGGGATCCCCCTGGACCAACACCTCATAGCGGGCGGCCACCTCGGCCACGTCCTGCTGGCCCAGGGAGACGCGGACCTGCTCGGACACAACCTCGGCCACGGGCGCCTCCCGCGAGGCCTCCCGCCGCTGCCGCTCCTTCTCGGCGGCGTCCCCCTGCTCGACCAGGGCGAGGTAGTCCTTGAGCGGCAGGGTGACCTCGGCGCGCGGCGGGTCGGCGTGGAGGGCGGGGGGCGCGAGGAGGATCAGGAGCAGGGCGAGGGTGAGGTGGCGGCGCGACCTCACCCGCCCGGGCACGAAGGCCGAATCAACTTTCAGAACCATTCCCGTTTCTCCTTTTCCCGCTCCGCGCGGACCCCGAGAGGCGGCGGAGTGGCCGAGAGGGCGCTCCAGGCGGCCTGCACCGTGTCGAAGCCCGGCGGGACCGGGAAGAAGGACGGCGCGGCGGCCTGGGGGCCGGGCCCCTGGTAGGCGTTGATCTGGACGTTGGCCTGCCGGCTGAGGTCCGAGACGGGCTTGCGCGCGGCCGTCTCGGGAGGCGGCGAGACCTCTCCTCGCCGCGCCTTCTCCGACAGCTCGTAGGAGCGGCCGCCCGGCACCAGCAGCCGGACCTCGACCTGGGCCGCCGGAGCGGACAGGGCCGGCAGCGGCACCGAGAAAGAGCCGTCCCCCTTCGGCAGCGAGAGCGGGATGAGCCCCTCCAGATGGACCACCTGGGCGTCTCCTTGAGTCAACAGGGGGACGGCGAGCGAGCCACCGGCGGCGCCGGGGACCACGGGGATGCCGTCGCGGCTCCCCGCGGCCAGCTCGAAGCCGGCCGGCAGGGTGAGGGTGAGCTGCTGGGCGCCGCGGTTCCGCACCTGCGCCCAGAGCTGATAGGAGGCCTTGCCCGCCTCCCCCACCGCCACGTCCACCAGCAGGCGGTCCACCTGGGCGGCCAGCACCTCGGTCCGCTCCGCCCAGGCTGCCTCCCAGCGCGGCGGACGGGCCGCGTCGGCCACGGCGAACAGCCGGCCGTCGATCGCCTTCAGGGAGTCGGGCAGCCGCGCCGACTCGCGATCGTCAGGAGCCCGCGCCGCTCCGGGATCGGTCAGGGAGAGGATGCCGTCCCCCTTGAGCGCCGCCTTGGCGAGCAGCACGGTGCGGGCGCTTCCCTGGGGGATCAGCAAGGGCGTGGCAAAACGCTCCTGCGGAGCGCCGGTCATCTCGATCTCGACCGTCCAGGCGTCCTCGATGGGAGCGAGCGGCGTGATCACCAGCGTCCCGCCCTCGACCTTCCAGCCGGCGAAAGAGCCGCGGACGTCCGCCACCTCCAACCCGGCCGGCACCGGCACCCGCAGGGCGTCGAGACGCCCCTGGGCGACCCAGGCCTGGATCCAGCCGAGCACCTGGAGACGGGTCCGCGAGAGCGTGGTGGCGGTGGCTGAGGTGGCCTCGAAGCGGAGCGGGAGCTGGGCCCGCCGCGGCACCACCGCCTTGCCGGAAAGGGTCCAGCGCACCTCGGTCGAGGGGAGGGCCACGAAGCTCCAGCCGCCGCTGGGATTCCCAGGAGAAATCGGATTGACCAGACCAGACCCCTCGGGGTCGAGCTCCTCGACGGCCGGCGGCGCCTCGATGCGGCCGCGCACCACCGCCGCCGCCGGGAAGCGGAGGGCGAAGCTCCAGGTCGGCCGGGTGGCCTTGTCGTCGCGGGCGACCGGCACGGCCGATTCGAGCCGGACCTCGCGCCGGCCGCGCCCCCGCACGTGCATCTCCAGCCCCTTGTCCCCCGCCTCGACCCGGCCCTCCGTGCCCTTGAAATCGGCGCTGATGAACGACCCCGCGTCCCCCAGCGGCACGGTCTGCCAGTGGTCGTCGTAGAGCGTGAGCCGCAGCGTCTGCACGACCCGGGCGCTCTCCGGCCCCACCTTCACCGCGTACTCGGCCATCTCCAGCGCGTAGGGCGCCGGGGGCGTGGCCTGCGGCCCCTCTTCCGGATGGGCCCGGACACGCAATACCTCATACTTCTCCAGCGGCAGCGTGACCTGCTGCGCTTGGGTCCCGAGACCTGAGAGCATCAATACCACGCCGAGCCAAACCTTCCTGTTGATCCGCCTCATGGCGATACCTCCCTGATGTCTACGGGAGGTTAGACACAGGAAGGGCTCCTCACCAAAACCGGGCGGTTCGTCCCGGGAAAGGGGCGGTTGGGCACGGCTCAGGAGTCGGCAAGCCGGCCTTATCGAAACTGTGCGGGATCAGGCTGATGCGCGATCAGCTCTGGATGGAGGCGGCAATAGCTCACGATCTGCGAGACCAGTCGATCATAAAGATCATCTTCAGCGTAAGGAAGCTGATCTACTTCATTATCGCTCTCTAGCTCTTCGACCGGAATAAAATTTCTCAGCCGGTCCAGATCATCTCTGATTTCCGCCTTCGCACCGACTGAAAGCTGAGGCTCGCCTAACAAGTGAGCGCCAAGGAAATCGACAAACATCAAGAAACCTTCATCCCAGTTGATGTTCCCGTTGCTTTGAGCCTCCCACCGAAGCCTTTCGATTGCGCGGAGCAGCTCTCCTTGAAGCCAGGGTGATGGGCCGGATCTCGGAACCAGGTTTTCCCAGATCCAGCGAGAGACGTCCTCGTCGGTGCCGTC
>JAICSG010000960.1 GCA_025937035.1 Thermoanaerobaculia bacterium
AGACGCCCCACGGGGCGTCTCTACAGAGGGGGGTTGCCATACGGAATCGCCACTTTCAAGACATCCTCTTAGATCCCGTAGAATCGCCCGCATGAAAAAGCTCCAGGCCTGCCTGCTGCTCCTCCTGCTCCTCCCCCTCCCCACCTGGGCCGCCGCGGTGCCGGCGCCCATCGGCACCGGCGGCGCCGTGGCCGCGGCCGACCCGATCGCCGTGGAGGTGGGTCTGGAGGCCCTGCGCGCCGGGGGGAACGCCGTGGACGCGGCGGTCGCCACCGCCCTGGCCCTGGCCGTGGTCTATCCGGAGGCGGGCAACCTCGGGGGTGGGGGATTCGCGGTGGTGCGGATGGGTGGAGACCTGGCGGCGCTCGACTTCCGGGAGGTCGGACCGGCCAAGGCCCGGCGCGACATGTATCTGGACGCCCAGGGCAAGCCGGTCCCGGAGGCCTCGCTGGTGGGGCCGCTGGCGGCGGGAGTCCCCGGCTCGCCGGCCGGCCTCTACGCCCTCCACCAGCGCTATGGCCGGCTCCCCTGGACGCGGGTGGTGGCCCCGGCCCGGCGCCTGGCCGCCGAGGGGTTCCCCGTCAGCCGCTACCTGCACGACCTGCTGGGCAAGGAGGAGACCCGCAAGCTCCTCGGCCGCTTCCCGGAGAGCGCGAGGGTGTGGCTGCCCACGGGTGAGCCCCCGGCGATCGGCAGCGTCCTGCGCCTCCCCGATCTGGCGGCGACCCTCGGCCGCTACACCGAGCAGGGGCCGAAGGGGATCACCACCGGTCCGGTGGCCGCCGCGGTGGAGAGGGTCTCGGCCGGGCACGGCGGCGTGCTCACCGCCGCCGACCTCGCGGCCTACAAGCCGGAGTGGCGCAAGCCGCTCCTGCTCGACGCCTTCGGCTGGAAGCTCGCCTCCATGCCGCTGCCCTCCTCCGGCGGGGTGATCCTGGGCCAGACCTTCGGCATGCTGGAGCGGCTCGGCTGGGCCGGGCTCCCGCGTTTCGGCGCCGACCGCGACCACCTGCTGGCCGAGGCCTTCCGGCGCGCCTTCGCCGACCGCCTCCTGCTGGGCGATCCCACCGCCACCAAGGCCACCGAGGCGCAGCTCCTCGCCCCGGGCTGGATCGCCCGCCGGGCGGCCCAGATCGATCCGAAGCACGCCACGCCGTCCACTCAGCTCAAGCCCTGGCCGGACGCCGGCGCGCCGGCCGAGGGCACCGAGACGACCCACCTCTCGGTGGTGGACCGCGACGGCAACCTGGTGGCCCTCACCACCACCCTCAACGAGCTCTTCGGCTGCGGCCTGTGGGTGCCCGGGGCGGGGTTCTTCCTCAACGACGAGATGGACGACTTCACCGCCGCCCCGGGCCAGCCCAACCTCTTCGGGCTGGTGCAGGGGGAGGCCAACGCCGTGGCGCCGGGCAAGCGGATGCTCTCCTCGATGGCGCCGGTGATCGCCTGGAAGGGGGACGAGGCCTACGCCCTCGGCGGGCGCGGCGGCTCGCGCATCCCCACCAACGTCATCCAGGTGCTGCTCAACCTGCTGGTGGACGGCGACCCGCTCCAGGCCGCGCTCGACCGGCCGCGGCTCCACCAGCAGTGGCTCCCCGACCGGCTGGACGCCGAGCCCGACGCCCTGTCGCCCGAGACCCGGGCGGAGCTCGAACGGCGCGGCCAGACGATCCGGATCTCCCGCGACACCGCCAAGATCCACGCCGTCCACCGGCTCCCGGACGGCCGGGTGGAGGCGGCCTCCGACCCTCGCGGCTCCGGGATCGGCGGGGTGGTCACGCCGGAGCGATAGCCCCGCGGCCGCTGGTATAGACTGGGACCAGGAGGTCCCAATCATGCGAGCCTCGTGGAGCTCCATCCTGTCCCGAGCGCTCGCGGCCGGCTTCGTCCTGGCGGCCGGCGCGGGCGCGCAACCCCCCAAGACATTCTCCGGCCACGTCGAGATCCGCGAGCGGGAGATCGTCGTGAGCCTTCCTTCCAACCTGGCCAAGGCCCGGCTCCATCCCAACGACTTCCAGGTGCTGGTGGACGGCCAGCCGCGCGAGGTGGCGCGGGCGGAGCCGGTCTCCGGGCCCTGGACGGTCCTCGTCTACGTCGATCGCGTCCTGGCCGGCCCGGCCACCGCCTTCTCCTCGGAGGTCACCCTCGCCGGCCACGCCCGGGATCTGACCCGGCTGGGCACCGTCGAGATCGCCGTCGCCGGCCCCGATCCTCACACCGTGC
>JAICSG010000658.1 GCA_025937035.1 Thermoanaerobaculia bacterium
AGCACATCCGGGATCCCGATCCCAAGGGAAACCCCCGCCGGCTGGGAGCTTCCATACCAGGGAGCGGCGGAAGCCATGGAGGCGATCAGGAGGAGGAGGGTGGCGAGCAGGACGACGTGACGGGAAGACATGGAACGCATAGCAGCTCCCTGGAAAGCGATCCGGCCCGGGCCACCATGACCCGGCGGTCGACTCTCCGGAAAAGGTGGACCCGTCGAACATACCCTATGAACGTGAGAAAATCTGTAGCGAAAGAACGTCGGTAGAGAAGAAGACACATCTTCCCATCCTGTAAACTCTTCCTCCGAGGATTTCGATCATGCTGAATAAGACGGAAGAGCCGGGCACCCTGCGTCTCGTCGTGGTCTTCCTGCGCTTCCATGCCCGCATGACCCAGACGGAGCTGGGAAAGGCCGTGGGCGTGGAGCAGGCCCTGATCTCCCGGTATGAATCCGGCCAGCAGCCGCCTCCGGAGGACGTCGTGAGGCGGATGGCCGGGGTGGCGGGCATCCCCTGGGCCCTGGTGATGTACCTGCGCCGTACCTATTCGGCGATCTTCCGGCTGAGCCGGCCGAAGGGGATCAAGGCCGACTTCATGAGGGAGTCGCTGGAAGAGCTCCTGGATGACCTGCTGCTGGCCATGGGCTCCTATCTGGCGGAGGTGGTCGCGGCGCTGGCGTCAGGGGGGGAGGAGGCCGAACGGATGCGCCGGGAGGCGGAGGAGATCTGGATGAATCTCCGCGGCTACCCGATGAGCCGGCGGCGGCGGATGCTGGAGCTCTCCGTGGAGGCCGCCAAGAGCTGGGCGATGGCGGAGCGGCTCTGTGATGCCAGCCTGGAGGCGCTCCCCTCCGATCCGGAGGAGGCGCTCGCTCTCGCGGACCTGGCGTTGTGGATCGCCCAGCAGGTGGAGGGCGAGGAGGCCTGGCGCTCGCTGGTGCAGGGGTACTGCTGGGCCCACATCTCCCACGCCCGCCGTGCCGCCGGGGACGCCCCCGGAGCCGACGAGGCCGCGGCCCGCGCCTGGAAGCTCTGGGACGACGGGAGCGCCGACGAGAGAGGGCTTCTCTCGGGGGAGAGGATGCTCGATCTGCTGGAGGAGGGGGCCCCCGAAAAATGGCACGCCTCTTGAACCGAGCCCCGGCTGAGACGGGCAGGCGGTGCAGTGAGATCTTCTCCGGTTGCCAACAGCGGTCGCCGCCTTCCGTTCTCGCACCGGGAAATGAAAAGGGCGCCCTCGCGGGCGCCCTTGGTATTACGGGGGAGAAGGCCTCTTACCGGGAGCCGGTTTCGAGCTCGATATCCAGGCGGAGGTCCTCGCCGTCCTTCACGGTGAAGTCCCGCTCCACGGCCTTGTGGCCGGGCCGCACCACGGCGATGTGGTGAGCACCCGGGCCGACCGCGAGACCGCCCCGCAGTTGGGAGAGGTCGGTGCCGGTGCCGACGAACTGGCCGTCGAGGTAGACGGAGGCGTCGTCCGGCTGTACCGAGAGGCGCAGGTGGCCCCGCGAGCCGTCGGCCCGGTCGCCACGGTCATAGCCACGGCCGTCGCGGCGGACGCGGTCGTGCCAATCCTGATCGTCATCGTCCCCGTACTGGCCGCGGTCGATCCGGTCGCTGCGCTCCCGCTCGTACTGCATCCGCTCGTCGCGCCGCTCGTGGGTCTTCGTGGTGAGATCCTCGGGGCGGGTCGACTGGCCCTGCTCCATGCGATCGTCGATGTCGATCACGGTGCCGGGGTAGATGGAGATCTGGCGGGCGATGGTCTTGTAGCCGTCCAGATAGAAGGCGACGTCGTAGGTGCCGCGGGGCAGCCAGAGGTAGCCCGGCCAGCCGTCGTAGCGGTCGACCTCGCCGAGGTCCTCGCCGTTGACGAAGACGTGGGTGCGGCCCGGCGAGACGTCGAGGTCGAGGGCGCCCATGTCACTACGGTCGTAATAGCGGGGGCCGCCGTAGTAGCCATAGGGGTAGCCGTAGCCGTAGTAATAGGGGTCGCCATACCACCACGAGAAGCTGGGCCAGAAGCCCCAGCCGCCATAGTAGGGGTAGTAGTAGTGGCCGCCGTGCCAGTAGCCGCCGTGGCCGCCGTAGTAGCCGCCGCCGTGGCCGCTACCATGGCCGCTGCCATGGGGCTGGCGCTGGCCGCCGCCGCCGGAGCCGCCGCCGCCGGGGACGCCATGGGCCGTGTGGCCGGAGCCGCCCGAGCCGCCGCCCGAGTGGCTGCCGCCGCCACCGGAAGAATGGGAACCGCCGCTCGAATGACCGCCACCTCCCGTCCCGTGCGCGGACCGCTGCGCCGCCAGGGGGAGCCCCAGGAGGAGCAGCGCGGCGAAAGCCGTGCTGGCGACCCTAAGCGGGCGCCGGCTGGTGGTGGGTTTCTGGGTGATCATGGACTTTCTCCTTTTCCAGCTCCGCGCCGAATTCTGACCAGGCGCGGTGAAGACCTTTGATGTAGTGGTACCTGAGCACATCCTCCCACACCCTGGGTATTCCAATCGGCCAATTTTGCAAAGCCCGGACCAGGCGTTCCTTGCGTCTCTGGGGCTCCTCCGGGGGCAACGGCGGCGGCCCGTCCGGACCGATTCCGAGGAAGGGTCCGAGCTCCGGATGGAGGCGGTAGAAGACCACCGCGCAGTAGCCCGCCTTCTCCTGGCGCGTGGCGAAACGCGCCAGATCGGTCGGATGGTCGTGCGCCACCGTGGCCGATGGCTCGTAAATGAGCCGGAACCCCCTCTTCTTCAAACGGTATCCCAACTCGATATCTTCCCACGCCGCATAGGGAAAGCGCAGGTCGAAGGGCTCCGCGAGGAGAAGATCGCGAGGCATGGAGAGGTTGGAGGTGTATAGAAAATTGAACGGTACGTCTTCTTTATCGTGGATCAGGGCGTAGCCGAACTGGAGGCCGTGCTCGTTGATGTAGCGTAGGAAGGGGTTGAGGCGCATCCGGCGGTGCCAGCCGGTGTAGCCGATGACGCCCAGATGGGGGTCGTCCCCGCGTTTGCGATGGGCCTCGCGATGGGCCGCGAGCCATCCGGCGGAGGGGACGGTGTCGTCCCCCAGAAAGGCCACCCAGCGGCCCGAGGCGGCGGCCACGCCGGTGTTGCGGGCCGCGGCCGGGCCGTGGTTTTCCTGGACCAGCACGCGCAGCGGCACGCGGAAGGTCCGGCTGCGCAGCCAGTCGGCGGTGCCGTCCGTCGAGCCGTCGTCCACCACGACGATCTCGAACGGGGGAGGACCCTGCTGGAACTCCAGCGCCTGAAGCACCTCCGAGAGGACCTCCAGGCGATTGTAGGTGGGGATGACGACGGAGAATTCTG
>JAICSG010000163.1 GCA_025937035.1 Thermoanaerobaculia bacterium
CCTCCCGCTATTTGTCCCACCCCCCCCCCCCCCCACCCCCCGCCCCCCCCCCGCGCGCCCCCCCGCGGCACTCAATGCCCTCCTCCTAGCCGCTCCAGATTCCTCGCCGCCTCGGTGCCTTAAACTAACTGGCTGAGAGCGATGAAACGCGGCGGAGGGCACTCGCGCCTAAAGAGGTGCGACCCTCCGCCGCAGGGTGGGGAGGAAGGAGACTGTCCATGGAAGAGAAGAGCCTTCGTGAGGTGGATGTCCTCATCATCGGGGCCGGGCTGGCGGGCCTGTCGCTCGCCCGCCAGCTCCTTCTGGCCGATCCAGGGAAGCGGATCCTGATGGTGGACCGCCAGGCCGAGATCCCTCCCGAGCGGCAGAAGGTGGGGGAGGCCACCGTCCAGGTGAGCGGCTACTACTTCTCCCGGGTGCTCGACCTGGAGGAGCACCTCCTGCGCGAGCACTACCTCAAGTACAACCTCCGCTTCCACTGGAAGACCGGCCGGGGCGACGGCGCTTATGAGGACTACAGCCAGTCCTACATCCGGACCCTCTCCAACATCGCCACCTATCAGCTCGACCGCAACAAGCTGGAGACCGAGATCCTGCGGCTGAGCCGGGAGAGCCCCGGCTTCGAGCTGATCCATCCCGCCACGGGCCTGAGCGTGGAGCTGAGCGAGGACGGGCCTCACTCCTTCCAATTCGAGGCCGGGGGACGGCGGATCGCCGGCCGTGCCACCTGGGTGGTGGACGCCTCGGGCCGCAACCGTTTCCTGGTCCGCCGGGAGAAGCTGGAGCGGCCGAGCCCCATCGATCACGGCTCCTCCTTCCTCTGGGTGGACGGCCTGCTCGATCCCGAGAGGCTCACCGGCCTCGACCGCAAGGCCGTCCGCGTGCGGCCGGAGCGCTCGGCCCTGGGGCACCTGCCCACCTTCCTCGCCACCAACCACTTCTGCGGCGAGGGCTTCTGGCTCTGGGTGATCCCGCTCCACGGCAAGACGAGCCTCGGGCTGGTCTACGACGCCGCCAAGATCTCCAGCAAGGAGGTGGGCACGGCCGAGAAGCTCGTGGAATGGATCTGCCGCGAGTTTCCCCTCTTCGCTCGCGACCTTCCGCAGCGGAAGATCCTCCATCATTCGGGCTTCACCAGCTTCGCTTACGATGGCGGCCAGACGATCTCTCCCTCCCGCTGGGCCCTGGTCGGCGAGGCCTGCCGCTTCTCCGATCCCCTCTACAGCCCCGGCGGCGACCTGATCGCGATCAACAACACAGTCATCGCCGACGCCAACCTGACCGCCGGCCGTGAGGAGCTGGCCGCCAAGGTCCGGCTGTACGATCCGCTCGCCCGGGCGGTCTTCGAGGCCTACGTCCCCAGCTACGCCGTGAGCTATGCCACTCTGGGGGATCAGGAGTGTTTCTCCCTGCGCTACGCCTGGGAGCTGACGGTCTATTTCGCCTTCTACGTCTTCCCGTTCATCAACGACCTGCTCACCGACCGGGCCTTCCTGCCGGGCTTCCTGCGCCGTTTCGGCCGTCTGGGACCGATCAATCAGGGCATCCATCGCCTGCTCGCGGCCTATTACGAGTGGAAAAAGGAGAACGTGGCCCTCGCGGCCCCCGAGCCGGTCTTCTTCGACTTTACCGAGATCGGGGCCCTCCGGGCGGCGGAGAAGACCTTCTACAAGATCGGCCTCGGCGCCGAGGAGTCCCGCCGGGTTCTGGACGACCAGCTCGCCAACCTGGAGGAGCTCGCCCGCTGGACCTACGCCCACGTCAGCGCCGCCGTGCTGGACGATCCGCGGGCCACGGCCAACGCGGCCTACGTCCGCGGCATCGACGTCGGCGATCTGCGGTTCGACCCCGAGGCCATGGCCGCGCGCCTGGAGGAGTCCTGCCGGGAGACCTCCGAAACCTACGCCTGGTGCTTCGACGTCCCCTGTATGGCCCGCTTCCGGACCGAGCGGCTGGTCCCGATGGCCGAGCCGGCTCAGGCGGTGGGATGATGATCGACCACGCTCCAGGCCTGGAACGGGCCTTCTCGACCGTCCCCGAAGAGCGTACCGCCGAGCCGCTGCGGGTGGAGGGGGAGGTCCCCGCCTTCCTCCGCGGCACCTACTTCCTGAACGGCCCGGCCCGCTTCGCCCGCGGGGACGTGCGCTACCTCCACTGGCTGGACGGCGACGGCATGGTCTGCGCCCTTCGCTTCGGCGCGGACGGCCCCCGCCTCACCACCCGCTTCGCCCGCGGCACCAGGCTGGCGGAGGAGGAGGCGGCCGGCCGCGCGCTCTACCGCTCGTTCGGAACGGCGTTCCCCGGCGACCGCCTGGTGCGCGGCATCGCCCTGGAGTCGCCGCTCAACGTCAGCGTCTACCCTTACGCGGGCACCCTCCTCGTCTTCGGCGAGCAGGGGATCCCCTGGGAGCTCGATCCCGAGACCCTGGAGACGCGCGCCCCCTTCACCTTCGGCGGCGGCCTCAACCCCCTGAGCCCGTTCGCGGCCCATCCGAAGATCGATCCCGGGACGGGCGAGCTGATCAACTTCGGCGTCTCCTTCTCCGCAACGCAACCCTGCCTCAACCTCTACCGGTTCAGCCCGGAGGGGGAGCTCGTCTACCGCCGCCGCCTCCCCCTGGACGCCCCCTGCTCGCTGCACGACTTCTGCCTCAGCCGGCACCACGCGATCTTCTACGCCAGCCCTTACGTGCTGGACATGGCGGCCCTGGCGGCGGGCGGCACGCTGCTCGATTCGCTCCGCTGGGAGCCGGAGCGGGGGAGCCGGATGATCGTCGCGCGGCGGGAGGACGGCGAGCTGGTCGCCTCGCTGCCGGTGGGGGACCGCTACGTCCTCCACGGCATCAACGCCTTCGAGGAGGGGGAGCGGCTGGTGGTGGACGTCCTGGAGCTCGACCGTCCGGTCTACGATCAGTACAACGTTCCCGATCTCTTCCCGGAGGTGGCCCCCGGGCGGCCCGTCCGCCTGGTGATGGATCTCCCCAGCGGCGCCCTCCTGGAGCGCCGGGAGATCGCCTACGACAAGGCGCCGGACTTCCCGGCGATCGATCCGGCTCTGGCGGGAAGCCCCTACGAGGACTTCTGGATGCTCGGGATCTCGAAGGCCGGCCTGCCCGGCCGCAAGACCTTCGACGAGCTCGTCCACGCCTCGTGGGCCCATCCGGACCGCGTCGAGGTCTGGCAAGCCCCGCCGGGCCACTACCTGGGAGGGGAGCCCGCCTTCGCGCCGGACCCCTCGGGCGCTGGGGGAGCGGTGATCTGCCAACGCTTCGACGCCGGGAGAGGGGAGAGCGCCTTCCTGGTGTTCGACGCCTTCAATGTCGCCGCGGGGCCGGTGGCGGTGCTGCCGCTGGAGCGGCCGCTACACCTGGGATTTCATGCTTTTTTCGCGCCTGAGGAAAGCGGGAAGGGACCTGAGGAACGGCAGGGATCTCAAGGGTCGGCCGAGCCCCGCTAACCCCCAGCCTTTCTGATCAGCACCGTTTGGGAGCCCTCCCCCAGATCCGTGCCGTCCGCTGCCCCCGGCCGCTCGATCGACTGGCCGGAGTGGTCGAGGCCCATGACGCGGAAGATGTGGTCGCGCAGATGCCGGCAGACGGGGTTGTCGAGGTCGCGTGGCCGGGGGACGTCCACGGTGACGAGGTCGCGGATGCGGGAGGGGCGCTTGCCCATCACCACGACGCGGTCCGAGAGCTGGACCGCCTCCTCGACGTCGTGGGTGACGAAGAGCACCGTCTTGCGCTCGCGCTGCCAGATCTGGGTCAGCTCGGAGCGCAGCTTCATGCGGGTCAGGTAGTCGAGGGCTCCGAACGGCTCGTCCATGAACAGCACGTCCGGCTCGGCGGCGAAGGCGCGGGCGATCTCCACCCGCTGCTTCATGCCGCCCGAGAGCTCGCGCGGGAAGGCCTTGCCGAAGCCGGTCAGGCCCACCATCTCGATGTAGTGGTCGACCACCCTCTTCCTCTCCGCCGGATCGGAACGCTTGACCCCGAAGCCGACGTTGTCCTCCACGGTCAGCCAGGGGAAGACCGAGCTCTCCTGGAAGATGAAGATGTGGCGGGGATCGGGGCCGGCCACCGGCAGGCCGTCGATGCGGATCTCCCCCGAGGTCGCCTCCAGGAAGCCGCCGGCGATGTTGAGCAGGGTCGACTTGCCGCAGCCGGAAGGGCCGACGATGCAGATGAGCTCGCCATCCGCCACCTCCAGGTTGATGTCCTCCAGCACGATGATGCCGGGCTGGGTCCGCTCCATCGGGGGGAAGGTCATCCAGATGCCGCGGACGGCGATCTTGGCCGCTGTGCTCCGGGTCATCGGCCGCTGAGCCCCCAACGCACCTCGTCGAGGGTTTCCATCCGGCGCACCAGCCAGTCCAGGCCGAGCCCGATCAGGCCGATCATCGCCATGCCGGCAACCACGAGGTCGTAGCGCTTGCCGGCGTTGCGGGCGTCGATGATCAGATAGCCCAGCCCGGAATTGACGGAGATCATCTCGGCCGCCACCACCACCAGCCAAGCCACGCCGAGAGCGAGGCGCAGGCCGGTGAGGATCTGCGGCAGGGCGGCCGGGAAGACCACCTTGCGGAACAGCTCGAGGCCCGTGATCCCGAAGTTGCGGGCGGCGCGGATGTAGTTGATCTGGATGTTCTGGACCGCCGCCATCGCGGAGGTCGTGATCGGGAACAGGCTGGCCAGGAAGATCAGGAAGATCGGCGCCAAGTCGCTGACTCCGAACCAGAGGATGGCCACCGGGATCCAGGCGATCGGCGAGATCGGCCGCAGCACCTGGAGGGCCGGATTGAAAGCCATGCGGGCGCGGCCGAACCACCCCATCAGCAGGCCGGCCGGGATGCCGATGAAGACGGCCAGCAGGTAGCCCGCGCTCACCCGGAAGAGCGAAGCCACGATGTACTTGATCAGCACCCCCTTGCGGGCCAGCTCGACCGTGCCCAGCACCACCTCCTTGGGAGTGGGGAAGATGTCGGTCCCCGACCAGCGGACGGCGAGGTGCCAGCCGCAGATGAAGCCGACGGCGACGGTCAGCGGCAACAGGAGGGATTCGACTTTCGATCTCACGGGTCCTCCCCTCCGGGCCGAAAGCGGGCCGGGATCGGCGATCAGCGGGCCTTAGCCCAGTTGTACTCCGTGGCTCCTGCCGTCTTCTCGGAAAACCTGGCGTCGGCGTACTCCTCGAAGGGCATCGGGCGCGTCAGCACGCCGGCCTCCAGGGCCATGTCCGCGATCTGCTGGAAATCGCCGCGGGCGAGGCGCAGGCTGGAGTACCTCACGCGGTCCGGGGGTTTCGAGAGGACGAAGCGGAGCAGCCGCGGATCCTGGTTGTAGTACTGGGTGGCGACCGCCTGGGCGGCATCCATGCGGTGGTCCATCCCCCCTTCGAGCCAGAGGCCGCTCTTGGCGATGCCATCGACGAGCTGCTGCACCCAGTCGGGGTGCTGGTCGATCGTCTTCTGCGATACCACCAGCACGCAGGAGATGAAATTGGGCCAGATGTCCTTGGCCTGATAGAGCACGCGGCCATAGCCGTCGAGCTCGGTCTGGGCCATGAACGGCTCGCCCGAGGTGATGGCGTCCACCGCCCGCGAGTAGAGGGCGGCCGGCATGTCGGGCGGCGCCATCTCGACGATCTCCACGTCCCGGATCGTCATCCCCTGCTGCGCCAGGGCCCTGCGCAGCAGGAGGTACTGGTTGGAGAAGCGGTTGGGAATCGCCACCTTCTTCCCGCGCAGGTCGCGGACGGAGTAGATCCCGGAGCTCTTGCCCACCATCAGCGCCGTCCCGTCCCGGTGGCCCAGGTAGACGATCTTGACGGGGACCCCCTGCTGGCGCAGGGCCATCGCCAGGGGGGCGAGCATGAAGGTGGCGGGCAGATAGCCGGCGATCAGCGACTCCTTGATCTCCGGGAAGCCGTTGAAGCGCACCGGCTCATAGAAGCCCTTGCCGGTCATGCTCTTGTTGATCCAGTCGGTGACCGGGCAGGTGAGATGGCAGGTCACCGGCAGGAAGCCGACCCGGAACCGTTCCACGGCGGCCGCCGGATCGCTCTTCCGGAAGCCGAGCGCCCGCGCCGGGTCGAACCCCAGGTTCAACCACGCATGGGTGAAGCCGAGGGCCACAGCTCCGGTGAGCGCGCCCACGGCGATCCTGGTCAGCTTACTCATGGAAGCCCAGCACCGCTTGAATCATACCCTTCGAGGACGGCGTGCAGCAAACACGCGCTCCCAGCGGATCCCTGCTCTCTTACTCATATCCCATCCGCTTCCGTACCTCCGCGATCGCCTCGTCGTTCCCCTCGATGCAGAGCTTCTCCCGGTCGGCGCCACGGCCCGGCGGGTAGAAGCTTTGGCTGTACATCGGGTAGCACTCGGCGCGCAGGTGGCCCAGCGTCTGGTGGCCGCGGCGCACGGCGCGCTCGTGGCGCAGGGCGGCGATGTCGATCGGGCCGACCACGATCTTCTCGCCGGGGCCGGGATCGGCCTGATGGAGGATGCGCCCCTCGAAGTCGACGATCATGCTGCCGCCCGGCCAGGAGAAGGGCGGGTAGTGCGAGAGGCTCGCCGCCTGGTTCGAGGCCACCACGTAGGCCACGTTCTCGATCGCCCGGCAGCGGTTGACCACCGTCCACCAGTCCATCGGCGCCGTGGCCCCCCAGGGGTCCATGTAGGCGGAGACCCGGATCAGCACCTCGGCGCCGTTGGCGGTGAGCTGGCGCAGCGCCTCCGGGAAGAGCCAGTCGTAGCAGATCGCCACCCCGAGGTTGCCGATGGGGGTCTTGGCCACCGGGAACATCTCCTCCTCGTAGCCCGGGATGTCGTGCGGGCTGGCGTGCACCTCCCAGGGGATCCACGGATTCACCTTGCGGTATTTAGTGAGGATCCCCTCCGGCCCGATCAGGCAGGTGGCGTTGAACACCACGTTCGGATATTTGTCGTCCCGCTCCAGGAAGCTCCCGGTCTGGATGTAGATCCCGTACTCCCTGGCCTTGGCCACGTACCGCTCGGTGTGCTCGTTGGGGATGGAGATCGCCAGCTTGTCCAGCAGGTCGCGCGCGGTGAAGTAGACCGGCGCCGCGTGGGCGAACTCGGGGAAGACCACCAGCTTCACCGGCAGGAAGGGCGCGTACCCCTCCACCGCCTGGGAGATCATGTCGATCATGCGATCGGTGTGCGGCTTGATCCCCGCCCGGTCCGCCGGATTCGGAAAATCCACCTGGCAGGCCGCCGCGGCGTAACGGAGCTCTTCCTTGCTCAATCCCGCCTCCTTTCGGTGCCGGCATTATTCTACTTGGTCAGACTGGCCTCTTTCTCCGGGGGCCGTCTTGAACCCTTTTTGATTCTCCCTGCCCACACCCCCGCACCGCAGGATTTGTTTGAATGAGGACCCAAACCATCTTTGAAGGACGTGCCGGTGCCTCCGATACCCCGATGGCTGCGTAGAAAATCCTCCTTTCTGGGCCTGACCCTCGCGCCCGTCGTCCTGGTCACGGGCACCCTGGTGACCCTCAACCAGATGGACCGGAACGGCCGTGAGTTCTTCGAGGCCGGCCGCGGCGCCGTGGAGACCCTGGAACGCCTCGCCGGGGCTCTCCAGGCCCGCGATCTCGCCACCGCGGAAGGGATCTACAGCCCCGGATTCAAGGGCTCGTCCCTGGGATTGACCGGCATCCGCAAGGTGGGGGAGAAGGATGGCGTCGAGACCGCCGCCTTCGTCGCGGGCCCCGGCGGCGCCGGGCGCGACGCCGCCCTTGACGAGTGGCGCGCCTATCTCGATTCCTTCCAGTCGATCGAGGAGCTCGGCCTCCACCTCCACCGGGTGGAGGCCTGGGAGCCGGACGGCGAGGTGACCGCCAA
>JAICSG010000589.1 GCA_025937035.1 Thermoanaerobaculia bacterium
AGGATAAGCCCGTCCACCCCGTGCTCGGCCAGCCGGTGGGCGAAATGCGAGAGAGAGGTGTAGAAAGGAGAGAGCTTCACCGCCACCGGAATGCCGATCGAGCGCTTGACCGCCTCCAGCATGTGGAGCGTGCGCCGTTCGATCATCTCGCCGTCGAGCTCAACGTCTATTCGCTGGCGGTGCCGCGCACCACGGGCCGGTCGGGGGAGAGGGCGCGCTCGCGGTGGGCGCGCATGAGCCGCTCGTCGATCAGGGCGCGGAGGTCCTCTCGGTTGAGCTCCTCGATCTTGGCCAGCTCATGGGAGGTGCGGAAGCCGTCGAAGAAGTGGAGGAAGGGATACGGGATTCGAGCGTCGAGCCTTGAGCAATCGCCGCGAGGTCCTGCGCCTCCTGGACCGATCCGGAGGCCAGCATCGCGAACCCGGTGGCCCGGCAGGCCATGACGTCCGAATGGTCGCCGAAGATCGACAGGGCATGGGTGGCGAGGGTGCGCGCGGCCACGTGCATCACGAAGGGGGTGAGCTCGCCGGCGATCTTGTACATGTTGGGGATCATCAGCAGGAGCCCTTGGGACGCCGTGAAGGTGGTGGCAAGGGCGCCCCCCTGAAGGGCGCCGTGGACCGCGCCGGCCGCGCTCCCCTCGGACTGCATCTCGACCACCCGGGGCGCCGTGGACGGAGTCATCCCAGGAAAGCGCCCTCGCGGTGCGCGGGCGCGCCCTCCCGGTACCTGGACGCGCCCTCGAGGTGCACGGACGCGCCCTCAAAGTGCACGGATGGGCCCTCGAGGTGCGGCTTTGGCCCCACAATTTTTTCGCTCGCGCCCTCAAGGTGCACGCTCGCGCCCTCTTTTGGGCGCGCTCCATCCCCTGTGGGGAAGGTACCTTCCCTCTCGGGGATAGGACCGGCCCTCGCGGGGACGCGACCAGCCCCTTCGAGGGCGCGCCGCGCCCCAAAGAGGGACGCTACCTTCCCCCTCGAGGGCGCGAGCGGCCCCTTCGGGGATGGAACCGTACCCTTCGAGGGCGCGACCGGAAAATTCGGGGATGCTTCGCGCCCAAAAGAGGGCGCACGGCGCCCTTTTTGGGGACGGTATCATCCCCGCGAGGGACGGTACGATCCCCGAGAGGGTCGCTCAAAGAACCGGCGAGCCGCCGTGCGGTGAAGAGGTCCCTGGAGCCCGTGGTCTCTCTTCAGCTTTACCCCCGGGTCCGCCGGTCGCGAATCACCGTGATCTCCTGCGCGAACAGCCGGCCCTCGTAGTCGTGGACCCGGACGCGGATCTCGTCCCCCCGCTCCAGGTTGTCAGGGCTGTAGCGCTGTCCCTGGAAGATCACGGGGGTGTGGTCGTCGTAGCCCACGGTGACGCGCTCGCCGCCGCGGTCGAGCTCGATCGTCTGGGCGCTGACGTCGACCGAGCGGACGATCCCCCGCAGGCTGCCGGCGCGGTCCTCGCCGCGGTCGGGGCCCCGGTCGCCGTAGCGGTCGTCATACCCTCCCCGCGGTCCCGGCCCCGGCTCAGGCCCGCCCTGGCTCACATCATAGAGCACATCGATGCTCTCGGCGAAGGGACGGCCCTGGTTGTCGCGATCGACGCTGACCTGGACGCGGTCGCCCCGCTCCAGGTTCTCCGGCTGGTAGGTCTGGCCCTGGTACCTCACGACCGTGCCGTCATCATAGGAGAGGACGACCGGCCCTTCATCGTTCTCGCCGTTCTCCTCATCGATATAGATCAGCCGTTCGCGGGGGTTGACGCTCTCGACCGTGCCGCGGACATCGCCAGGCTCGTACTGTCCATACGCGCCATCCGGATAGCGATGGTCGCCCGGGTAGTACTCCGGGCCGCAACCGGCGAGGAAGGCCGCCGCGAGGAGCGGCGCCAGAAAGCTGCAAGAGATGATTTTTCGCATGGTCATTCCTCCATCTGGAAGGAGGAATTTGCAGGACCCGTGCCGTCTTTACTCTGGAACCGGCTCCGCAGCGCTCAGTAGAATACGCCGGTGAGGATGGATGCCATGACGCCCACGCTCGATCTGCTCCGCTCCGCCGGCAAGGTGGGGATCGTCCTCTCCGGCGGCTCCACCCGCTGCTCCTTTCAGGTGGGGGTGATCGAGACTCTCCACGAGCTCGGAATCCATCCCGCCCTCTCGGTGGCCGTCTCGGGCGGGGTATGGAACGGCGCCGCGGTCTCGGCCGGCGTGATCCCCCGGCTCCGGCAGTACTGGCGCGCCTTCAACCGGATGCCCCACGTGGACGTCCGCCGCCTGTTCCGCGACCATACGCCCTACCGGTTCGACGAGATGCACCGCCGGACGTTCAGCCGCTACGTGGGTGCCGAGCGGCTGCACCGGCCCGAGGCGACGCCGCTCTGGGTCGGCGTCACCCGCCTGCGGGACCACCAGGGGATGTACTTCGACGCCCGGCTGGTCGAGGACCCCCTCCCCCTGCTCCTGGCCTCGAACTACATGCCGCCGTTCTACACCTACGCTCCCCGCCTCGACGGTGAGCGCTACGGCGACGGCGGCCTCGTGGACAACCTCCCCTACGAGAAGGCGTTCGCCGAAGGGTGCGATGCCGTCGTCCTGGTGACGATGAAGGGAGAGAGCGAGGGGGGGCCCTACCGGGGCCCCCGCGACCCCGACCATGTCATCCCGGAGCCGTTCCGGGAGCGGACGGTGGTGATCCGTCCCCGGCACCGCCCGCCATGCAGGTTCGTCGACAGGCGCTGGGAGGTGCTGAGCCGCATGATGGACCTCGGCCGTCTGCGCACCCGCGAGGTGCTCCTCGGCGAGCGCCACCCGGAGACCGAGGTGCGCGCGGAGGTGGGGGCCCTCGACGCCGCGTTCCGCCGGCTGATGTTGACGCGCGTGCTCGCTACCGCGACCCGTCGCGGGGCCTCGACGTAGGGCCCCCACCCTCCGGGGTGGTGAGCCTGCCCGCCCGCCGGGTGGCGACGGCGTGGGATCTCCTCGATAGCCTCCAGGGAACGACCGAGGAGATCTCATGATCACGTTACCGGATCTGCGCGCCAATGCCGCCCTGCTCAAGCTCGACCTCTACTGCAAGGGGATCCGCCTGGACGACTCCTGCCTGGTCGAGGAGGATGGCGGACGGAAGATCCTGCGCACCCGCGCCGGCCTGGGCAGCGGGCTGGAGATGATCCTGCCGGGCAACCTGTGGACCAACGTGCCGGTGACCGAGCGTTTCGCCGCCTACTCCCCCTACACCCTCCACCGTGAGAACGGGCGCTACCTGCTGCGCTGGCACGGCGAGGACGTGACCGCCGTCGCCCTCTCCCCCCGCCCCGGCTGGTACGACCGGCCGACCTCCACGGGCAAGCCGATGACCCGCATCGGCACCCTCCAGGGGACCTATCTCGGCATCTATCAGGCCAAAGTCTGCGAGTACTGGACGGCCAAGCCGGAGAAGGTCAACTGCAAGTTCTGCTCGGTGGGCCTGAACCTGGGGATCGACGACGCCGACGACAAGTCGATCGACGAGGTGATGGAGGTGGTGCGGGCGGCCCGGGACGAGTCGGGGATCACCTACGTGGATTTCAACACCGGCCACTACGAGGGGGACACCTACCTCGACATCCTGGAGCCGTTCATCGTCCGCATCAAGCGCGATCTCGGGCTCTTGGTGGG
>JAICSG010001182.1 GCA_025937035.1 Thermoanaerobaculia bacterium
CGGTCGAACTCCTCGTCGGAGACCTCGGGGCGGTCTGCGACGTAGTAGAGGTATTCGTGGTGCCGGATCTCGCTACGGAGCTTCGAGATCTGCTTCGCGGCCTGGTCGCGGGTCATCGGGGGCGTTTCTCCCTCGAAACTGGTTCGAGGGGAACTCTACTGCACCTGCTCCTTCGTCTTCAAAAACTTCAGATTCGGCCACTCCTCCCCCGTCGTCTTCAGGTGCCAGGCGTTTCTCGCCAGGAAGACGGGGGAGCCGTTGTGGTCCTCGGCCATGGCGGCGTGGTTGGCGTTGGTGAAGCGCTTGAGGAGCTGGTGGTCCTCGGTGTCGACCCAGCGGGCGGTGTAGAGGGTCGTCCCCTCGAAATGCACCGGGATGTTGTACTCCGTGCGGATGCGGTCCGCCAGCACGTCGAACTGCAGGGCGCCGGCCACCCCCACGATCCACTCGTTGCCGAAGGTGGGCCGGAAGACCTGCGCGGCCCCCTCCTCGGCGAGCTGGAGCAGGGCGCGGCCCAGGTGCTTGGAGCGCATCGGGTCCTCGGCGCGGACCCGCTTCAGCAGCTCGGGCGCGAAGCTCGGGATGCCCGTGAAGCGCAGCTCCTCCCCCTCGGTCAGCGCGTCGCCGATCCGCAGGTTGCCGTGGTTCGGGATGCCCAGGATGTCCCCGGCCCAGGCCTCCTCGGCCAGCTCGCGGTCTCGGGCCAGGAAGAGCACCGGGTTGTGGATCGACATCGTCTTGCCGGAGCGGACGTGGAGCAGCTTCATCCCCCGCTCGAAGCGGCCGGAGACCAGGCGCACGAAGGCGATGCGGTCCCGGTGCTTGGGGTCCATGTTCGCCTGGATCTTGAACACGAAGCCGGAGACCTTCTCCTCGTGGGGATCGACGAGCCGCGTCTCGGCCGGCGCCGGGCGCGGCGGCGGGGCCATCTCGACCAGCCCCTGGAGTAGCTCGCGGACGCCGAAGTTGTTGATCGCGCTGCCGAAGAAGACCGGCGTCAGATGCCCCTCGCGGTAGGACTCGAGGTCGAGCGGCGGGCAGAGGCCGCGCGCCATCTCGACCCCCTCCCGCAGCCTCTCCACGGCATAGCCCGGAAGGAGCCTGACGAGCTTGGGATCGTCCAGCCCCTCGACCACCTCCCCCTCGCGGACCACGTCACGGCGCGAGCGGTCCATCAGCACCAGGCGCTCGTGGCGGAGATCGTAGGCGCCGAGGAAATCCTGCCCCATGCCGATCGGCCAGGCGGCGGGGGTGACGTGGAGCTGGAGGTCCTGCTCGATCTCGCTCATCAGATCGAAGGGATCGCGTCCCTCGCGGTCGAGCTTGTTGATGAAGGTGACGATGGGGACGTTGCGCAGCCGGCAGACCTCGAACAGCTTGCGGGTCTGCGCCTCGATCCCCTTGGCGGCGTCGATCACCATCACGGCCGAGTCGACGGCGGTGAGGGTGCGATAGGTGTCTTCGGAAAAGTCTTCGTGACCCGGGGTGTCCAACAGGTTGAACACCGCATCCTTGTATTCAAACGTCATCACCGCCGAGGTGACGGAGATGCCGCGCTCACGCTCGACCTTCATCCAGTCCGAGCGCGCACGCCGCGCGTCGCCGCGCGCCTTGACCGCACCGGCCAGCTGGATGGCGCCGCCGAACAGCAATAGCTTTTCGGTCAACGTC
>JAICSG010000421.1 GCA_025937035.1 Thermoanaerobaculia bacterium
GGCAAGGCGCAGACGACCGGGCTCACCGCCCTCACCAACGACGCGGAGTCGATCAACTACGTCCGGTGGGGAGCCGTCTCCGGCCTGGACGGGAATTCGTCGGGCTCGTTCCGTCTGGACGACTTCGTCTCCCAGCGCAGCGGCTACGTCGGCCCGTCCCTCCCGTTCGGCGACGTCGACACCACCAGCTCGTTCTTCCCCTTCGTCCAGGGGGTCTACGCGGCCGAGGTGATCCCGGACTGCGGCGTCGGCAGCTTCTGCCCCAACGGCGCGATCACCCGCAAGGAGATGTCCCAGTTCCTGCTGCTGGCCAAGAATGGGGCGAGCTACGTCCCGCCGCCCTGCACCACGGCGACGTTCAGCGACGTCCCCTGCTCGAACCCCTACGCGGCCTGGATCTACGAGATCGCCCGGGAGGGGATCACCAGCGGCTGCTCTCCCGGCCTCTTCTGCCCGGATGGCACCATCACCCGCTCGCAGATGTCGGTCTTCCTGATGGTGGCGCGCGGCTATCCGCCGGCCGCCTGCCCGCCGTCCTCGTTCGCCGACGTGTCGACCTCGAGCCCCTTCTGCGGCTGGATCAACCAGGTGGCCGCCAAGGGGATCACCGCCGGCTGCGGCGGCGGCAACTTCTGCCCGGAGTCGCTGGTGCTGCGCGGCCAGATGTCGGTGTTCCTGTCGACGACGTTCGGGATTCCGACGCATGCGGTAGGGCCGTAAGGGTTTCCCATGTAGGGGCGCCCCTATGTGGGCGCCCTGCTCGCGCTGCCACAGAATTCCCCCACCCAGGGCGGCCACATAGGGCCGCCCCTACAATTTTTATGGGCCTTTACGGCGTCGGCAGGCCGAAGGTGGTGGAGAGGAAGACCGCCATCTGGGCCCGGGTGACCGAGCCCGCCGGGCAGTAGTTACCGCCGCCGCAGCCGCCGGTGATCCCGCGCCGCGCCAGCTCGTCGATCCAGACGGCGAAGGGGCTGGAGCACGGGACGTCGCTGAAGGTGGGGGTGGCGCAGGCGGGCGGCGTGTAGCTCGATCCTTCCTTGGCCAGCAGGAGGAAGGTCGCCATCTGGTCCCGGGTGGTGGGGGAGCCGGGGCAGTAGTTGCCGCCGCCGCAGCCGCTGGTGACCCCCTCGCGCGCGAGCTGCTCGATGAAGGCGGCCGCGAAGCTCCCGGCCGGCACGTCGTTGAACACCGTGCCGGTCGCCGGCGGGGGCGTATAGCCCGGGCCATGCTCGGCGGTCAGGAGGAAGACGGCCATCTCGGCGCGGGTAATCGTGAGCTCCGGACAGTAATTGTCACCGCCGCAGCCGCCGGTGATCCCGCGCGCGTAGATCGTCTCGACGAAAGGCCAGGCGAAGTAGGTGGGGCCCACGTCCGCGAAGCTGTACGGGGCGATCCACTGGAGGGTCTGGCTGGCGGGATCGGTCAGGTAGAGCCGTCCGGTCTCCCCCTCGCCGAAGCTGGTGATGTTGAAGGCGGTGTCGAACCGCTGCGTGCTCGTCCAGGTGGCGCCGCTGTGGGTCGCCGACCAGATGCGGCCGGAGCAGTAGTCGCCGTAGAAGTAGGCGCCCGTCAGGCTGTGGGACGGCAGGTTGCGGAACACGAAGCCGCCGGTGATCGAGCACTCGGGGTTGTGGGGGTACTCCAGCACCGGATCGACCGCGGTGATCGAGTTGCAGCTGGTATCGCCACTGTAGGGGTGGAACCCCTCGCGGCAGTTCCAGCCGTAGTTCCGGCCCGCGGCGTCGGGGGCGTTCGCGGCCTGGTAGTCGACCTCCTCATACGAGCTCTGGCCGACGTCGCCGATGTAGAGGTCGCCGTTGGCGCGGTCGAAGCTGAAGCGCCAGGGGTTGCGCAGGCCGTAGGCCCAGATCTCGTGGGTGCCGGCGCCCGGGGCCGCCGTGGCGAAGGGGTTGGTGGGCGGGATGGCATAGGGGGAGCCGTGGTCGACGTCGAGGCGCAGGAGCTTGCCCAGGAGGGCGTTGATGTTCTGCCCGTTGCCGTTGGGATCGCCGCCGCTCCCCCCGTCCCCCGTGCCGGCGTACAGGTAGCCGTCCGGCCCGAAGGCGAGCTGGCCGCCGTTGTGGTTGGCGAAGCTGGGATGGGGGATGGTGATCAGGACCAGGGCGCTGGCCGCGTCCGCCACGTTGGCGTTGGCCGAGACGTGATAGCGGGCGATCTGGATGGCGCCGTCGCTCTGCCGCGTGTAGTAGACGTAGAAAAACCCGTTCGTCTTGTAGCTCGGGTGGAAGGCCAGCCCGAGCAGCCCCCGTTCCCCGCAGCCGCCGCTGCTGCACGACGTGCTGGTCCCCGAGATGTTGAGGAACGGAGTCGCCAGGAGCTGGGTGCCGGTCCAGATCCGGATCTGGCCGGTCTGCTGGACGATGAAGAGCCGGCCCGAGCCGTCGCCGGCGTTGACCACGCCGGTCGCGTCCGGCAGGCCGTTGGTGATCTGGACGGTGGTGATGAAGGTGCCGGGCGCCGCGGCGGCGGGGGTCCGGGCCCCGAGGCCGAGGAGGGCCAGCCCGGCGAGGAGGGCGACCCTTGGGTTTTTCATGAGATGGAGGTATAGCAAAAAGCGCACCCGGTTCTCCTCAGGGCGCGGGCGGCAGCAGGCCGAACATCACCGACAGGAACACCGACATCTGCGCCCGGCTCACCACGGTCCCGGGGCAGTAGTCGCTGTTGCCGCAGCCGGCGGTCACGCCGAGGCCCACCAGCGCCTTGACCCAGGGGTAGAAGGGGGTGGTGCAGGGCACGTCGCCGAAGGGGGCCGGAGGACAGGTGCGGTCCGGGTTGGCACTGGCGCCCTGGGCTGTGAGAACCAGGAAGACCGCCATCTGATCGCGGGTCACCGGGTTGGTGGGGCAGTAGTTGTTGCCGCCGCAGCCGGCGGTCACGCCCCGCCGCACCAGCTCGTTGATCCAGGGGGCGAGCGGATCGGAGCAGGGCACGTCGTCGAAGACCGCCGTGTCACAGGGAGGCGGCGCGTAGGAGCCCCCCTCCTTGGCGCGCAGCAGGAAGACCGCCATGTCGCCGCGGGTCATCGGCGCGTCCGGGCAGAAGAGGAGCGGCGAGTCGCCACAGGTGGTGGGCACGCCGTGCGCGTAGAGGTTCTCGATGAAGCTCCAGACCCAGTAGGTGGGCGGCACGTCGGCGAAGGTATAGGAGCGGACCTTCACCGTCACCGGCGACGTGCTGGCGAGGCCGTCGACGTTGCTCACCTCCAGATGGGCCTGGTAGTCGCCGGGCAGGAGGGGCGCCGTCCAACTCACCGGCGAGCCGGTGACGACGATGTCGGGCAGGAGGCTGGAGAAGATCCACGTATGGGTCAGGGGAGGCCGGCCGGACGCGCTGTCCTGGAGGGTCACCGTCTGGCCCGTGCCCACCAGGGGCGGGATGCTGGAGCTGAGGATCTTGGGCAACGGATCGAGCACCGTCACCATCTGGGTCGTGGTGGTACACCCGGCGTCGTTGCAGGCCTGCAGGGTGACTACCTTGGTGCCGGGGGTCGAGAAGGTCGCGGTGGGGTTTTCGGCGGTGGAGGTGCCCGACTGGGCCCAGGCGCTCGAAAACGGCAATACGACCAGAGAGAAGAGCAGGGCTCTCCGGGCCAGGGACTGCACACGCGGGTACGACCGGAGCATCAGTTCCTCGCGACCTCACTTCGGTGCGCTCTCCTGGCCCCGCTTTCGAAGAGCCCGGGCGGCGGGTGCCAACCTCACCCGCCGCCCTTCGGAGAGCTAACAGCCAACCTAACTGAATGACAAACGCTGACTCCCTACATGAGCAAACCCCATACCTGGTCAGGTTTTGTTGAAAATAAAGGAGTTAGGGGAAAGAAGAGATTTCAGATCGCCAATTAGTGACCGCGGATGTGTCAAGGATTGTCAGTGGTCCCCGGGGCCCCCTTCTGTACTAGCATCCAGCGCTCGGATGCGCCTTTTTCGCCGGTCCCCCGCCCGTCCCTCCTGGGACGTCGACCTGCTCGTCTGGGTGGGCGGGGATCTGGAGGCGGTGGGGGAGGCGCTCGCGGGCACTCTGGAGCGGCTGCGGGCGGAGCTTCCCGACGCCTTCGTCACCTTCCTGGTGGACGGGCGGGAGTGGGAGCGGTGGCTGCGGCCGTGGCGGCGCCGGTTTCCACATCGCCGGGAGATCGTCCTGCCGGAGCCCACGGACCTGCCGCAGCTCCTCTACGCGCGGGGCCTGGAGAGCTCGCCTCACCCCTGGGCGGCGTTCCTCTGGCCGGGGTGCGGAGTGGACGGAAACAGCCTCCGGCGGCTGCGGGAGGGGGCCGAGGGGGATCTGGTCTATGGCGATCTTCCAGCGCCGCCCGAGGGGCTCTTCCATCCGGTGCAGCACGGGTGGCTCCAGATGGCCGACCTCATCCCCATGCACAATTGCCTGCTCGCCCGGGGCGTAGGCGCGCGCTTCGACCCCTCACCGCTCCTCCAGCGGGACTTCTGGTGGGATCTCACCCTTCGTCTCAGCCGCCGGGGACGCCTGGTCCACGCGCCGGCTCCGCCCGCCCCGGCGGCCTGGAGCTGGCGGAGCTTCCCGCTCCGGGCCGGGACCGGCGATGCCGACCGCGCGGCCCGCTGGGTGGCCCGCGAGGGGGCGGGGACGGCGGAGGATTTTCA
>JAICSG010000419.1 GCA_025937035.1 Thermoanaerobaculia bacterium
CTCTGCGTCCGCTCGACCTCCCGCCGCAGGAGCGGGGCGGGGTAGCAGGCGAAGAGGTGGGGGTGGGTATCGGTGTGATTTTCCACCCGGTGGCCGCGGCGGGCGATCTCGGCAGCGATCTCGGGGTGAGCGCGGACGTGGCGGCCGATCGCGAAGAAGGTCGCCTTCATGCCGGCCTGGTCCAGCAGGTCGAGCACCTTCGGGGTGACTTGCGGGTCGGGGCCGTCGTCGAAGGTGAGGGCGACCTCCCCCCGGACAGCGCCGGGGAGGCGGAGGAGGTTGGGCCCCAGGCTCTGGCTGCGGGGCCAGAGGCTGACGGCGGCGAGGGCCACGTGGTTCGCCACCAGAAGGCCGGCCACCGTCCGCCAGCGGCGGGGATCGGCGGCGACGGCCGCGATCCCGGCGGCGTGCAGGGCCATCGAGCCGAGCAGCAGGGGGGACGGCCGGTAGGGCCGGCGGTCCTCAGCCACAGTCCCCGGTCCCCAGGGCCAGGAGGGCGGCGCGGTCGAGCTTGCCGCGGGCGTTGCGCGGCAGAGCCTCCAGCAGGATGACGCTGCGCGGCACCTTGTGCGCCGAGAGATGGCCGCGGCACCAGGCGAGCACCTCGGAGGTGGTGAGGTTGCCCGCGCGGCAGGCGACCACGGCGCGCAGGATCTCCCCCCTCCCCTCGACCGGCACGCCCAGCACCACCGCCTCGTCCACCCCGGGGAGCTCGGCGAGGATCGCCTCGACCTCGCGCGGGTTGACCTTCTTCCCCTTGATGTTGACCAGGTCGTCCACCCGGCCGCGCAGGGCCAGCTCGCCCCCCTGCCAGACGGCGAGGTCGCCGGCCTTGAAGCGGCCGTCCCGCAGCCGCTCGTCCGGCTCCGGGAGGTAGCCGGCGGAGACGGCGGGGGATTCCACCACCACCCGGCCGCCGCCGCACGGAGCCTCGTCCATCGGCTCCAGGGTGATCCGCACCCCCTCGACGGGGGCGCCGGCGGTCCCCCGCTCGGCGGCCCCCCCCTCGCGGTCGTAGCAGATGCCGCCGCACTCGCTGGAGCCGTAGAAGACGTGCACCGGTAGGCCGAAGGTCTCGCGGAAGCGGGCCGAGGTGGCGGCGGAGAGGGGGGCGCCGGCGGTGATCACCAGGCGCAGGGACTCCGGCCGCGGGGGCGGATCGCTCATCCGCGCCAGGGCGTCCAGGTAGGCCGGCACGGTGGGGAAGAAGGTGGCTCCCGTTTGCGCGGCGGTCACGAAGGGGTCGTAGACGCTCGCCGCCTCGGGGATCACCAGCACGGTGCCGCGCGCCAGGGCGGGCAGGGCCAGGCTGGCGAGGCCGTAGGAGTGGGAGAGGGGGATGGTGGTGAGCAGGCGGTCTTCGCCCGAGAGGCCCATGGTGTGGGTGAGGGCGGCGTCGTCCGCCAGCAGGGCCGCGGCCGGGGCGGCGATGCCGCGCGGCGCGCCGGTGGAGCCCGAGGTGAGCTTTACGACGGCGATGTCAGAATTATCTGAAAAAAGCGTAGGGAAGATCGGGGGGGCCGGCTCTGTTGTGTCGGTTGGCTCACCGGGGGTGGCGAGAGACCACCCTTCCGGCCCTTGCGGCCACCCCTCCGGACAGCGGAGGAGGGCGGGGGCCCCCAGGGCGCGCAGGACGCGTTGGGCCTCCCTTTCGGGGGTCTGGGCGTCGAGCAGCAGGGCGGCGAGCCCGGCCCGGCGCAGGGCGAGGAGCGAGGCGAGGAAGCCGGGTCCGTTGACGGCGGCGAGGCCCACCAGGGTCCCCGGCGCGAGCGGCTGGTCCGCCAGGCGGCTCGCGGCGGCGCGCGCCAGGGCGTCGACGTCCCCCACGGTGGCCCGCCGCTCGGGGGAGATCACGAGCGGGGCGAGGGGGGCGCGCCGGACGAGGCGCTCGAAGGCCTGGAGGATGGGATCTGGGGTGCTCAAGCCTGCCGCTCGTCTCCTTTCGGTTTGGAGGGGGGATGATAGCAGCGAGCCGGGATCGGGTCGCTAAGGATAGTCGCAAGAACGGGTTGGGATTGCCAGCCCCCCCCGCGGCACGCTAGGATTGGCGGCCCGGAGAACGGAAAAACCCGCGGATTTTCCGCACGGCGGGCACGGAGCCGCCGGATCTCAGAGGTTTGCGTTATGTCGGAAGCAGTCGCCGCCACGCCGGACCGGATCAAGCGCCTGATCGTCGAGAGCCTCAACCTGGAAGGGATGAGGCCGGAGATGATCGAGGACGAGGCCCCCTTGTTCGGCGAGGGGCTGGGCCTCGATTCGGTCGACGCTCTCGAGCTGGTGGTGGCGCTCGAGAAGGAGTTCGGCATCCGGATCAAGAGCCAGGAGATCGGCCGCGAGGTCTTCTCCTCGGTCTCGACACTCTCCCAATTCATCGAGGGACGCACCTGACGCGAGGCGTGAGCATGCAGCGAAATCACCCGGTGGGCGAGGGGCGGCGGGTGGCCGTCACCGGGATCGGCGCCGTCTGCGGCCTGGGCTGGGGCGCCGCCTCTCTCTGGGAGGGTCTGCGGGCCGGCCGGCCCGGCATCTCCTCCTTCCACCGCTTCGACCATTCCCGGCACCGCACGCACCTGGCCGCCGAGGCCGGGGAGCCCCCGGAATCCTTCGTCCGCTCCTGCCCGGGCTGGCGCCGCCTGTCGGTCGCCGACCGCTTCGCCCTGTTCGCCGCCCGCGAGGCGGTGGAGCGGGCCGGCCTCACGATCCCTCTGGGAGAGGAGGCCGAGGCCGGGGTCTACTTCGGCAGCAGCACGGGCGGCATGTACGAGAGCGAGCGGTTCTTCGAGCGCTTCCTGCGCGACCGGCGCGGGCGCCTGTCGTCCCTGATCCCCCAGCAGGTCAACGCTCCCGGCGACGCGGTGGCGCGCCATCTGGGGAGCACGGGGCCGGTGGTGACCTTCTCCTCCGCCTGCGCCTCCGGAGCGCTCGCCCTGGGGGCGGCGCTCGACGCGGTGCGCTCGGGCGAGGTGGAGGTGGCGGTCGCGGGCGGGTCCGACTCGCTCTGCCAGCTCACCTACGCCGGCTTCAACGCCCTGCGCTCGGTGGACGAGGTCCCCTGCCGGCCGTTCCGCGCCGGCCGGGCCGGCATGTCCTTCGGCGAGGGGGCGGCCGTGCTGGTGCTGGAGCCCCTGGAGCGGGCGCTGGCCCGGGGGGCGGAGCCGCTGGCGGTGCTCGCCGGAGCGGGGGCCTCCTGCGACGCCCACCACATGACGGCGCCAGACCCCTCCGGAGCCGGGGCCGCGGCGGCCCTGGAGGCGGCCCTGGCCGACGCCGGGCTGCCGCCGGAGGCGATCAGCTTCGTCAACGTCCACGGCACGGGCACGCCGCTCAACGACGCCGCCGAGTGGCAGGCGCTGAGGAAGGTCTTCGGCGGCCGGGCGGGCGAGCTCCCCCTGGTCGCCACCAAGGCGCTGATCGGCCATCTGCTCGGCTGCTCCGGCGCCATCGAGGCGGTGGCCACGGTGCTCTGCCTGCAACACGGCGAGCTCCATCCGGTCGAGAGGGAAGGGGAGGCGGACCCGGAGCTGCCGGTCAACCTGGTGCTCGACGAGCCCCTCCCTCTGCCTGGCGCGCGGGCGGCGGTCTCCACCAGCCTCGCGTTCGGTGGGTCCAACGCCGCGCTCGTGTTCTCGCGGTGGGAGAGGCAGGCGGCTTGAGCGGGCCGGTCCTGATCACCGGTCTGGGAGCTCTCGGGCCCTGGGGGGGCGGCTCGGACCGGCTCGCCGAAGCGCTGGCCACGGGGGCCCCGCTGGCCCGCGAGATCGACCGCTCGGCCGGCTATCACCTGTCTCACGGCTCCCGCCGCGCCTGCCTGGTGCCGCCGGGGGAGCTCGGCGGCCTGCTCTCGCCCGGCGAGGCCCGCCGCATGAGCCCCCCCTCGAAGCTCGCCGTGGCGGCCGCCCGCATGGCCCTGTGCCGGGCGGGCATCCCCCGCGGCGGTGACAGTGAGGCGGGGACGGCGGTGGTGATCGCCACCGCCTTCGGCCCGTCCACCAACACCGAGGCGCTGCTCAAGCAGATCCTCGACGAGGGCCCGGAGGCCGCCTCTCCTTCCCTGTTCATGGAGAGCGTGGCCAACGCGCCCGCGGCGCAGATCGCCATCGCCCTCAAGGCGCGGGGGGCGAGCCTCACGATCTGCGAGCGCGAGGCCGGGCCGCTGATCGCCTTGGGCACCGGCGCCGCCGAGATCGCCGCCGGCCGGGCCGGCCGGGTGCTGGCGGGCGCCGTGGACGAGATGACCCCCCTCCTGCACGCCCTGCTCGACCGCTTCGGCGCCCTGGCCCGTCCGGAGGAGGATGGCGAGGAGCTGGCGCGGCCGTTCGACCGCCGGCGCAACGGCTTCCTGGCCGGCGAGGGGGGGGCGGTGGTGGTGCTGGAGAGCGAGGAGAGCCTGGCGGCGCGGGGGGGAGGCCGGGCGCTGGCGCGGGTGCTGGCCCGGGGGAGCGCCTTCGATCCCACCGCGCCGCCGTCCGGCTGGGGTCACGGGCACAAGGCGCTGGCCCGGAGCCTGCGGCGCACCCTGGAGCGGGCGGGCCTGAGGCCTCAGGATATCGACTTCGTGGTCTCCGGAGCCTCGGGGGCGCGAGAAGGGGACCGTCTGGAGGCCGAGGTGCTCCGCGCCGTCTGGGAGGGATCGACCCTGCCGCCGGTGGCCGCGCCCAAGGCC
>JAICSG010000497.1 GCA_025937035.1 Thermoanaerobaculia bacterium
CCCGGGCATGAATGCCCGGGCTACGATTCAACCGAAAAGCCGGGTGAACCCGGCTCCTGGAGGAGCGGCTCTGACTTCGGAGCCGGCTTCAGCCGGCTTTTCGGTTCCCATGTAGCCCGGGCGTTCATGCCCGGGCGTTCAGAGCGCCCGCTCCACCGGAGGCAAACACCGCCCCTCATCGCAAGCCTGATACTTCACCCTGATCCGCCCCCCCACCGCCACCTCCCCCGTGATCTCCACCCGCCCCGAGTACACGCTGATCGCCTCCTTCGAGTATCGCGACTCGAACCGCTCGCCCTCCGGATAGCGCACGTTCCGCACCTCGCCTGCCACCTCCGTCGCCACCAGATAGGCCTCCGAGGCGGGGTTGGCCTGCAGGTGCCAGCCGGGGGCGATCTCCAGGATCAGACGGAAGGGACGCCAGCCGTCCACTCCATCCCCGAGATCGAGGCGCGGACGCACCAGCTTCTCCCCCTCGTGCTCCAGCATGGCCACGGTGCCGGCCGAGGCCCCGCGCTCGCGGGCGGCCCGCGCCGCGCCATACTCGGCGTTGGCCTCCTCGGGACCGGCGCCGGTCTCGTGATAGCGGCGGGCGGCGAGGGCCAGCATCCGCACACCGTCGGGGTGGTTCTGGACCAGCTCGGTAAAGGCGCTCAGGGCGACGCGCGCCTCCCCCCGCCAGCCGAGGTCGCCCGTGCGCCGGCCGAGATCGATCAGGTTCAGCACGGCCACGGCGTTGGCCGCGGGCATGGCGCCGTCGAAGACGTCCTTGCTGCGGAAGAGGATGTCCGGGCTCGTCCCCGCCGTGAAAAAGCCTCCCTGAGGATCGCGCAGCCGCCGGAGCTGCTCGCTGGTGATCTCGCTGGCGGCGGAGAGCCAGCGCGCCTCGCCGGTCGCGTCGTGCAGGGCCAGCAGGCCGCGCGCGAAAAAGACGTAGTCGGCGAGATAGGCGGCGATCTTCCCCTGTCCTTGGCGCCAGGCGTGGAGCAGCGGCCCGCCCCCCGGCCGCAGGGTGCCGAGAATGAAATCGGCCGCCCGCGCCGCCTGCTGGACCAGCCCGGGCTCGTTCAGGAGCTTGCCGGCCACCGCCAGCCCCGTGATCGCGGTGCCGTTCCAATCGGTCAGGATCTTGTCGTCCGTGGCCGGCCGCTCTCGCCGCGCGCGGGCCTCGAAGAGCCTCGACCGGCCGGCGTCGAGCTCCCGCATCAGATCCTCCAGCGGCATCCGGCGGCGGCGGGCCACCGCGTCCAGCCGCTCGGGGAGATGGAGCACGTAGTCGCTCCCCTCGAAGAACGGCGGGCCGTCGAAGCCGAGCAGAGGGGCCAGGAAGGTGAAATCCTCCTCGCCCAACACCTCCAGCAGCTCCTCGCGGGTCCAGACGTAGTAGGCCCCCTCGTGGCCGTGCGTCTCGGCGTCGATGGCGCTCCAGAAGGCCCCCTCGGGCGAGGTCATCTCACGGGCGAGCCAGCCGGCGGTCTCGCGCACGATCCGCGCCGCCTGGGAGTCGCCGGTGCGGGCGTGCTCGCGGGCGTAGAGCTCCAAGAGGAAGCCGTTGTCGTAGAGCATCTTCTCGAAGTGGGGGATCTTCCACTCGCGGTCCGTGGCGTAGCGGTGGAACCCGCCGCCAAGCTGATCGTAGATGCCGCCGCGGGCCATCTGATCGAGCGTGGCGGCGAGCATTTGTCCCGCCTCGGGGCCCGCCTCCTTCTTCTCGCCGGCCAGCTCCAGCAGGAGATAGAGGTTCGAGGGGGTGGGGAACTTGGGGGCGTTGCCGAAGCCCCCCCATTGGGGATCGAAGCGCCGGGCGAGCGACTCGAAGGCTCTCAGAGCCACGGCTCCGGCGGGGGGCTCCGGCGACGGGTGCGACCGCCCCTCCAGATAGTGGGCCATGGCCCGCGCCATCTCCGCGGCCTGCTCCTCGACGTCCTCCCGGCGGGTCTTCCAGGCAGTGGAGAGATCCTCCAGCACCTGCCGGAAGCCGGGCCGGCCGTAGCGGCTCTCGGGCGGGAAATAGGTGCCGGCGTAGAACGGCGTGAGGCTGGTGGTGAGGAAGACCGAGTTCGGCCAGCCGCCCTGCTCGGTGAGGATCTGGGTGGCGGTCATGTAGATCTCGTCGAGATCGGGCCGCTCCTCCCGGTCGAGCTTGACGTTGACGAACTCGCGGTTCATCAGCTCGGCGATGGCGGGATTCGAGAACGACTCCCGCTCCATGACGTGGCACCAGTAGCAGGTGGAGTACCCCACGGAGAGGAAGATCGGCTTGTCCTCCCGGCGAGCCCGCTCGATCGCCTCCTCCCCCCAGGGATACCAATCGACGGGGTTGTGCTTGTGCAGCAGCAGATACGGGCTGCTCTCGCCGGCGAGGCGGTTGGTACGGCTGGAATCGTGCGCGCTCATGGTGAGTCCCTCCCCGGCACGCATCATACCCTTCCACGCCGTTTTGCCCTCTGGGGCCCCTGCAGGCGCCAGAGATCCCGTAATTTCGGTTACGATCTCCCTCCGGCAGGACGTACGCCCCCAAAAGGAGATCCCACCGATGTTCCGAATTCCTCGACGCATCGCAGTGACCGCAGGATCGCTCCTCATCGCCGCTATCTCTCTAGCTCCGCAGGAGGGCCTCGCCCAGGGCGCCTCCACCGCCGACGCCGTGCTCGACCACCTGAGCCAGGCGCTCGGCGGCAAGCAGGCCTGGGACAACACGCACTACATCCGCTTCAACTTCCTCGGCCGCCGCGAGCACTGGTGGGACAAGTGGACGGGCCGCCACCGGCTCGAAGGGCAGACCAAGGAGGGGCAGCATTACGTCGTGCTGGAGAACGTCAACACCAAGGAAGGGTCGGCCTGGCTCGACGGCAAGAAGCTGGAGGGGGACAAGGCCCAGGAGATGGTCAAGAACGCCTACGCCGCCTGGGTGAACGACACCTATTGGCTGATCGAGCCCTACAAGCTGCGCGACCCCGGCGTGAACGTCTCCTATGCGGGCTGGGAGAAGCTCAACGGCAAGACCTACGACAAGCTGGCGGTCAGCTTCGGCCAGGTGGGGCTTACCCCGGGCGACCGCTACTGGGTCTACGTCAACCGCGACACCGGCCTGGTGGACCGCTGGGACTACATCCTCCAGGACATGCCCAAAGACGGCCCGCCGACCTCCTGGCGCTGGGAGGGGTGGCAGAAGTACGGCAACATCATGCTCGCCCCGCACCGCGTCCAGCTCGGCGGCGACCGCAAGCTGGAGCTGACGGACATCGCGGTCTTCGACCAGCTTCCGGATTCGGTGTTCACCTCTCCCGAGCCGGTGAAGTGACGTGAGGGGCCGTCTCCGCGCCATCTACCGGAAGCGCTTCAAGAAGGGTCCCATGGACCCGCGCGAGACGGCCACGCTGGTGGCCGGCAAAGGGATCGAAGGCAACGCCAACCAGGGCGGCCGGCGGCAGGTGATCCTCCTCTCCGAGGAGGCCTGGAACGACGCCACCGCCGAGCTCGGAATGCCGCTCGATCCCTCAGTCCGCCGCGCGAACCTCCTGCTTGCGGGGATCGACCTCGAAAAAACCCGCGGCCGCATCCTGCGGATCGGCGCCGCCCGCCTGCGCATCTTCATGGAGTGCACCCCCTGCTATCAGATGGAGCAGGCCTGTCCCGGTCTCCAGGAATTCCTCAAGCCCCACTGGCGGGGCGGCGCTTGCGCCGAGGTGCTCGCGGGCGGGGAGATCCTCGTGGGCGACGAGGTGGAGTGGGAGCAGGAGCCCCAAGGGGTGCTGCCGTTCAGCCCCGCCCGGAATTGAGATCCCGGGCGGGCTCAAAGCTCAGGGCGCGGCACAGAAGAGCGGGCAGCCCGAGCCGCACCATTGCGCCATGGTGTTGTAGTAGCAGCACTCTTCTCCAGTTCCGCCATTCGCCCAGGACTGGTGGAAACAATCGAGGGCATCGCAGTAGATCTGGTCATAACAGCCTTGCACCGCACAATTGTCGGGACTGCCCGTGTACGTGCAAGACGCGGTGGCCGGCTTGGATGGAACGGAGAGCGCAAAGGCCACCATCACCACGACGAGGGAGAGCTTGAGCAGCAATCTTCGGGAACCAGCGATCATGTCGACCTCCTCGATGAAGCCTGCTGTCAATTCAGCGCTGTCTATAATAATCCAACAGTTGCTGGA
>JAICSG010000628.1 GCA_025937035.1 Thermoanaerobaculia bacterium
CAGACGGCGAAGACCACCAACCCGGGCATCCTCCAGGTCCGCCGCTTCCGGCAGGGCCGGGAGTACGTGGGGGACGTGATCTGGGACGAGCGCCGCGAGATGGGGGCCGCGCCGACCCTGGTCGACCCCCTGGACCTGACCCGGCGCAAGACCATTCCGGAGGGCGCCGAATGGGAGGACCTCCTGGTGCCGGTCTTCCGGAGCGGGGAGCGGGTCTACGAGCCGCCGGGCCTGCCGGAGATCCGGACCCGGGTCCGCGAGCAGCTCGCCGGATTCCACGAGGGGATCAAGCGATTCGTCAACCCGCACCGCTATCCGGTGGGGCTGGAGCTGGGCTACTTCGAGCGCAAGACCGAGCTGGTGCTGGAGGCGCGGGGAGCCAACAAGGGCGCCAAATAATAAACCGGCCTCCGGAAAGGCCGCGGGCGCGGCGACCGGTCCAGGGGAGAACCCGGACCGGCCCGGAGACCGGTACGCCGCGCGCGTGACTGCGCGGCTCTACAATTTCAAGCGGGCGGTGCCCACAAACGCGGGATCCGCTCGCAGGCGGGGTGGCCGCCGCCTTAGCGGTCGACCATGGCGGGATAGTACTCCTCCGGCGGAAGAAGCGCAAACAAATTGAACATTTCGCATGAGCGGGAATGCTCGATTCGTGGGCTGTTTACCGCGCGCCCGCCCCGGCCATGGCGTGCCCGGCCATCCGGTTGCAGGACTCCGCGCAGCGGCGGCAGGTCTCGGCGCACCGGCGCATGGTCTCGTCGTCCCCCATCCGCTCGCAGTCCTCGGCGCAGCGGTCGCACACCTCGGCGCAGGCGCCGCAGGTGAGGCGGTGGAGGTCCGAGCCCCGGATCGTGAAGTTGGCGCTGGTCTCACAGATCTCCACGCAGTCGAGCATCAGCCGGATGTGGGCCGGGTCGGCGTGCCGGCCCCCCTTCTGGAGGCAATAGTTGAGGGTCCGCAGGCAGACCTCGTGGCACTGCTGGCAGTTGTCGATACATTGTTCGAGATCTTGCGCGTTGCTCTGGGCCATGAAGCACCTCCTTGGTAAGTCAGGAGAGGAGGGGTGCAAGGGGTGGGCCATGAAGGGAAGATTTTTGCTACCCTCAATACCGGTATGAGCGTCGCGCACTCCCATTCTCACGCCCACGGCCACTCGCACTCCCATTCCCACGCGGGGGGGAGCCGCGCGCGGATGACGTGGGTGCTCGGCCTGATCGTCCTCTACATGGTGGCCGAGGCGGTGGGGGGGTGGCTCACCGGCTCGCTGGCCCTGCTGGCGGATGCCGGACACATGCTCTCCGACGCGGCGGCCCTGGGGCTCTCGGTCTTCGCCATGTCGATGTCGCGGCGACCCCGCACCTCGAAGAAGACCTACGGCTATCACCGCCTGGAGATCCTGGCGGCGCTCGCCAACGGCGCCACCCTGGTGGCGATCTCGCTCCTGGTGCTGATCGAGGCGGTCCGCCGGTTCGGCCGGCCCGAGGTGGTGGACGCGCCCGGGATGATGGGGATCGCCGCCGGCGGCCTGCTCGTCAACCTGGTGGCGCTCTGGATCCTGCACGAGGGGCGGGACGAGAGCCTGAACGTGCGCGGCGCCTGGCTCCACGTGCTCACCGATGCCCTGGGCAGCGTCCAGGCGATCGTGGCCGGCGCCCTGATCTGGCGCTTCGGCTGGCAGTGGGCCGACCCGGTGGCCTCGGTGCTGATCGCCCTCCTGGTGATCTATTCGGCCTGGTCGCTGCTCAAGGAGTCGACCGGCGTGCTGATGGAGGGCGCGCCGGCCCACATCGACGTCGACCAGGTCCAGGAGGCCATGGCAGAGGTTTCCGGAGTGCTGGAGATCCACGACCTCCACGTCTGGACGATCACCAGCGGCATGGAGTCCCTCTCCGCCCACGTGGTGGTGGAGGACCACCGCTTCGACTGCGACATCCTGAGCGAGATCCGCGCCAAGCTCCACGACCGCTTCGGCATCCACCACATCACGGTGCAGATCGAGACCGCGGCGTTCGAGGAGCACCCGGCGCCCTGCTGAGCCGCCGGTGAGCACGGCTCCGTGCTCATGCTAAAATCTCTATAGGGAAATTTGTCCGCGCGTGGGGGTGTTCGTCCCGGTGTATCCGGATTAGGAGTCGTATGCGCGTTTCAACAGTGGTCGCTCCTCTCGCCGTCTTCCTGATCGCCGTCCTCTCCGGCCCGGAGCTCCAGGCCGCCCCGAGATCGAATCAGCTGATCCGCGTGCCGCAGGACGCCCGGACGCTCGACGTGGCGATCGGCCGCGTGGCCGACGGCGGGGTGATCGAGATGGCGGCGGGCGCCTATCCGTCGCCCCCCGGCGGCTTCCGGATCGGCAATCTCCGCAAGGGATTCACCGTCCGGGCCGCGGCGGGCGCCACGGTGGCCATCGACGGCGGCGGCAGCCGCAAGCTCCTGCGGCTGGTCAACTCGGACCGGGCGCGGGGGAAGCGGGTGGCCTTCCAGCGGATCATCTTCCAGAACGGCTACAGCGCGGAGGTCAACCAGTCGGGGGGCGTGACCCTCGGCAACGCCGAGGCCCTCTTCCAGAGGTGCTCGTTCTTGAGCAACCGCGCCGCGGCCACGCAGACGGGCGGTGGCGCGGTCGAGGTCCTGCCGGGATCGAGCGCCCGGTTCGTGAACAGCTCGTTCCGGGGCAATTCCTCGTCCCTGCGGGGAGGGGCCATGGGGGTGCGGTCGTCCGACGTGACGATCCAGGGCGGGGATTTCACGGGCAACCGGACGAACCTGCCCGGCCACAATCCGGGCTCGATCGGCGGCGCGATCGCGGTGATCGACGGCGCCCTGAGCGTCTCCGGTACCCGCTTCGAGGGGAACGAGGCGGGGTGGCTCGGCGGCGCCATCTATGCCATCGGCACCTGGAGCCTGGGCTCCAACGTCCAGGTGGCCGGCTCGACCTTCGTCCACAACCGGGCCGCGGCCGACCCCTGCTGCGTCAACCCGGAGCCGACCTCCGGCGGCGCCATCCATGCCGAGGACCTGACCACGCTGCGGGTCCAGGGCTCCCTGCTGGCCCAGAACCAGGCGGATTACGGCGGCGGGGTGGACAGCTACCGGGCGGATGTCGGGATCCAGGGCTCGGTCTTCCAGGCCAACGGGGGGCCTCTGGGCGGCGGCGCGATCTCCTCGCTCTCCATCGACTGGGCGGACGGCTCGACGGCCAACGGGGCGATCAACCGGCGTTCCGCCCGGCTGGTGATCGACCGGTCGCTGCTGCAGGGGGGAGGGGCCAGTGGCGGCTGCATCGCGGCGAGCGGCGACAATGCCCGGGTCTATGGCGGCGACGGCGTCCCTCCGGCCGGCACGCTGGCCGAGAACCGCACGCGGGTGGAGATCCACAACAGCGTCTTCTCGGATTGTGACGTGGCGGACCCCAACGGCGGCTTCGGCGGC
>JAICSG010000092.1 GCA_025937035.1 Thermoanaerobaculia bacterium
GAGCCCGCGACCGGCTTCCACCCCTGCCTGCGGGGTCCGAACCGGAATTGGACGTCGGGATCGCCGGGCGTCAACGAATTTCGCAGCCGGAAGACCGCCGAGGCCGGATCGTAGACTCCAAGGTCGTCCCGCCCGTCGCCGTTCCAGTCGCCGGCCACCGGCAGGGAGCCTCGTCCGGAAGGGCCGAATTGCACCTGGAAATCCGGCGGAGCGTCCTGGAAGCCGTTGGTCAGATAGAAGGTGGAGGTGGAGGGATCGAACAGGCCCACGCCGTCTTTGCCGCCGCCGTTCCAGTCGCCGGCCAGGGGGAGCAGGCCCGACCCGGAGGGGCCGAATTTGAAGGTGACGTCGAAGCCTGACCCGGCAAGTGAATTCTTCAGGTAGAACGTTCGGGTGGCCGGGTCGTAGAGGCCCACGGTGTCCTTGCCGTCGCCGTCCCAGTCACCCGCGAGCGGCAGCGCGCGGGAGGAGGGGGCGTCGACCCGGAGGATCACGTCGGAGCCTCCTCCTGGAGACGAATTCTTGAGCCGGAAGGTCCCCGTGGCGGGATCGTAGAGCCCCTCGGTGGTCCGTCCGTCGCCGTCCCAATCGCCCGCCAGGGGCATCCACCGGCTGTTGCGCGGGCCGTAGCGGAGGATCGTGACGCTGGCGCTCGCGGTATTGGCCGCCTTCAGATTGAATTTGCCGCTCTTCGGGTCGTAGAGCCCCACGGTCTCCCTGGCGCCACCACCCGCCGGGGCTCCCGTGAAGCGGTAGAGCTGGCCGTTCACGTTGCCCGCGTAGAGCTCGCCTTGGGAGTCCTCGCCGAAGGCCGTGAGCTGCGAGACCTGCCCGGGAACCGTCCGCACCGTGAAGCCGCTCCCCGAGCGCGCCGCGGCCCAGATCACGCCCGAGCAGAGGTCGCCGAAGACGTAGGTCCCCCGGAGCTGGGAGGCTCCGCTGCCGCGGTAGACGTAGCCGCCGATCACCGAGCAGTGGGGGTTGTGGTCGTACTCCAGGACGGGCAGGGTGTAGGCGGTCGAGCCGCAGGCGGGGGTCGAGGCCGGACAGGCGTTGCTGGAGTTGCAGAGGGTCCCCTCCATTACCTTCCAGCCGTAGTTCTCGCCACCGGTCGACGAGGCGGCCTGGAAGTCGACCTCCTCGCGCCGGTCCTGGCCGACGTCGCCGATCCAGAGGTCCCCCGTCTGGCGGTCGAAGGAGAAGCGCCAGGGGTTCCGCAGGCCGGTCGCCCAGACCTTGTCCAGCGGATCGCCCGCGCCGCGGAACGGGTTGGAGGCCGGGATGCCGTAGTAGGGCGGGGTGCTGACGTTCTGATCGACGTCGATCCGCAGCATCTTGCCGAGGAGATTGTCGGTCTTCTGGGCCCGGCACTCGGGGTCGTTGGCCGAGCCGCCGTCCCCCATGCCGATGTAGAGGTAGCCGTCCGGGCCGAGCTGGAGCTGCCCGCCGTTGTGGTTCGAGAAGGGCTGCTGGATGGTCAGCAGGATGCGGGCGCTCGCCGGGTCGGCCCGGTTGGGATCGGAGGCGGAGACCTGGTAGCGGGCGATGACGGTGTTGCCCTGGAGGTTCGTATAGTCGACGAAGAAGAAGCCGTTCTCGGCATGCCGGGGGTGGAACGCCGTCGAGAGCAGGCCCCGCTCGCCGTCCGTGGTGGTCAGGGACCGGATGTCGAGGAACGGCTGAGCGAGCAGGCTGCCGTTCCTCAGGATGACCACGCGGCCGGAGCGAAGGGTCAGGAAGAGCCGGTCGTCCCCGGCGTTGGTGATCCCCGTGACGGTATCGGAGGTGTTGGCGACCTGCTGGAGGCTCACCCCTTGCACGGTGCCGGCGACGGGGAAGGGGGCGGCCTGAGCCGGCAGGGCGGGCAAGGCCAGGAGGAGGAGCGCGGTGAAGGAGGATCGGAGGAGTCGGCTCATGAGGGATCTCCTATGCGTGGGAGCATCTTACTTGGGATACTAGGCGGATGATCCCCATCGACGACACTCTCGCCATCCCCGACGAGGAGGTCACCTTCGCCACCTCCCGGAGCGGCGGCCCGGGGGGGCAGAACGTCAACAAGCTGGAGACGCGGGTGACATTGCGCTTCGATCTCGCCGGCTCGCCGAGCCTCTCCGAGGAGCAGAAGGCCCGGCTTCGGGAGCGGCTGGCGACGCGGATCACCCGGGACGGCGTTCTCCAGGTCAGCTCGCAGAAGCACCGCAGCCAGGGGGCGAACCGGGACGCGGCCGTCGAGCGCTTCGCCGAGCTGCTGCGGGAAAACCTCCGCGAGGAGCCGCCGCGCAGGAAAACCCGGCCTTCCCGGGCGGCCAAGGCCCGGAGGCTGGAGGAGAAACGGCGCCAGAGCCAACGCAAGCGGGAGCGGTCGGGGCGGATTCCCACGGATTGAGTCGAACGGTTATAGGATGACTCCGCCATGGAGCCCGACCGCTTCTTCAGCCAGGCCGACCTCGACGCCATCCAGGCCGCCGTGCGGGAGGCGGAGGCGCGGACCTCGGGGGAGATCGTCCCCTACGTCGTCGAGCGGAGCGATCCCTACCAGAACGCCCTCTGGAAGGGAGCCGCCCTGGGCGCTCTCCTCGGTCCCATGGTCGCGCTCGCCATCTACCGCTGGAGCACGTTCTGGGGCTGGCCTTTCGAAGCCTGGATCGTCCTGCCGGCGCCCCTGGGGGGAGCGGTCGGCTACCTGCTCGCCCTCATCGACCCCGTCCGCCGCTGGATGGCCGGCGAGCACACCCTCGACGCCCGGGCCCGCCGGCGCGCCGCGGTCGCCTTCCTCGATCAGGAGGTCTTCCGCACCCGCGGCCGGACCGGCATCCTCCTCTTCGTCTCCCTGTTCGAGCGCCGGGTGGTGCTGCTCGCCGACTCCGGCATCCATCAGAAGGTGGAGGAGGGGGCCTGGGAGGCGATCAGCGGCCGGCTGGCCCAGGGGATCCGGAGCGGCCGGCCGGGACCCGCGCTGATCGAGGCGATCCGCGCCTGCGGCGAGCTCCTGGAGAGGCACGGCGTGGAGCGCCGGGCCGATGATACGGACGAGCTCTCCGACGAGCTGCGCCGGGAGAGGGAGTGAGATGAGACGCCGGGCCTCTCTGTTCCTCCTGCTCCTCTTGCTGCCCTTCACCTGGGTGGTCGCCAAGGACATCCCCCCTTTGACGGGGCGCGTCGACGACACCGCCAACCTGATCCCGGCGGACCAGCGGCAGCGGATCGAGGCCCAGCTCGCCCAGTTCGAGAAGCAGACGGGGGATCAGGTCGCCGTGCTCACCGTGGACAGCCTGGACGGCGAGGCGATCGAGGACTATGCCAACAAGGTGGCCCGCGCCTGGGCCCTGGGGCAGAAGGGGAAGGACAACGGCGTGCTCCTGCTGGTCTCCAAGGGGGACCGCAAGATGCGGATCGAGGTCGGCTACGGCCTGGAGCCGGTGCTGACCGATCTGCAGACGAGCGTCATCCAGAACCAGGTGATCATCCCCTACTTCAAGAAAGGGGACTTCGGCGGCGGCATCGAGGCCGGAGTCAACGCCATCCTGAGCACGATCAACGGAAAGCCCGTGCAGCCGGCGCCGGAGGCTAAAGCCCCGGAAGACGGCGGCGGGGAGTCCTCCTGGCCGGGCTTCCTCATCTTCGGGCTCTTCGCCCTCGGGCCGTTCATCCTGAACGCCATCCGCAGCGGGAGCTGGGTCCTCTACGTCGTGATGCTCCCCGTGCTCTTCTTCCTGGGTCTGTTGGTGAGCCCGATCGTGGGGATGATCGCGGCCGGAGTCTGGCTGATCCTCTTCCCGATCCTGCGAATGATCCTGCCGCGCACCCCCTCATCGGGCCGCTTCCGGGGTCCCGGAGGCTGGTGGATCGGCCCGGGCTGGGGTGGGGGAGGAGGCTGGCGGGGCGGCGGTGGCGGCTTCGGAGGTGGGGGAGGGTTCTCGGGGGGCGGCGGCAGCTTCGGCGGTGGTGGATCGTCGAGCAGTTGGTGATCAGTCCAGACCCTCGAAAGCCCGGATCGCCTCGCTGACCAGCCGGTCCCCCTCCTCGGTATGCTTGGGGGAGAAGTGGAACGGCACCAGCCGTTTGGCCCCCGCCTTACGGGCGAGCCAGCCCGCCTGCCGCGCCGTCAGGTGGTGCTTCTCGGCGGCCCGCCGCTCCTCCTCATGGGTGAAGGCGGTCTCGATGAACAGGGAGTCGGAGCTCCTCGCGAGGCCCACGATCGCCTCGGCGTTCGCCGGGGTGTAGCCGGCGTCGGTCACGTAGGCGATCTTCTGGCCGGGGACGATCCGCAGGACCTTCTCCTTGAGATCGCCGAGCGAGACGGTCCGCTCTCCCACGGCGACCGTCATGGCGTCCGGCTCTCCCCGCGCCACGGCCGACTTGAGGCTCCGCAGCCAGGGGCCGGTGGGGAGCCCCAGCTCCTCCAGGCCGCTCTTCCAGACGTTGACGTGGAACTTCTCTTCCAGGGCGAACGCCAGGCAGGGGATCTGATGATCGAGGAAGGCGGCGCGGACCTGGAAGGTGTCCTCGTCCAGGAGCAGGCCCGGTGGGAGATGGGGAGATTCCAGAGGCTCCCGCCGGAACCCGGTGCGGCTGCGGAGCTCGGCCGATCGGGACTCCCCGTCCGGATGGACCTCCGTGGCCCGCACCACGAAGTCGCTCTCGTAGTTGGCCACCAGGTTCCAGGTGTAGGCGGAGAGCTTGTGCTCGACCTGATCGACGAATCCGGGAGGCCCGAAGAGGTGGAGGACCTTGTCCCGTCCCAGCAGGAGCCGCAGCAGGGTGTCGAACCCCGCGAAGTGGTCCATGTGAGTATGGGAGACGAAGGCGTGGGTCACCCGCAGGAGCTGCCGGGCCGAAAGGGGAGAGAGGTCCCCGAGATCGAACAGCAGGGCCCGGCGCTCGAAGAGGAAGTCGATATAGAGCCCCGGGTCCCCGAACGGATCGTTGACCAGCCGGGGGTGGAAGAGGGGCTTCATGGGGAGGAGTGAGTCGAGAGGGAAGTCCCGCCTGCTAATGGAGGGTGCCGCGCTTCAGCGCAGGCCGTCGATGAGATACATGGCGGAGAGGATGCGCTGAGAGTTGTAAACATAGGAGCTGCCGTCGGGCGTCAGATGGATCGTGATTTTTGGAATGACCCCCGCGGAATCCGCGGGCGAGATCTCTTTCCACAGCTCCTGTCCGCCGGTCGCCAGGTCGATCCGGTAGATCTTCAGAGGCAGCTCGGAACGGAGCGCCACGAGCAACCCCTTCCCATCCGGGCTCCAGCGGAGGAGACGGCACCCCTGAGGAATCGTACCCGCCACGCGGGAGGGCCCCCCTGCGGTGGGGTAGAGAATGATGTGGCCGTCGGAGGCCACGGTGGCGAGCAGTGAGCCGTCGGGAGAGAGCAGGGCCCCCGACGGCTCCTCTCCAATCCCTTCGGGCGTGATCGGGCGCGGATGGCCGCCATCCAGCGACTGGATGTAGCAACACACCCTTTTCCCCGGCCTCTCGCCCACCAGGAGGAGGTGCCGGCCGTCCGGAAACCAGCGGACCGCCGACAGCGCGAGCGCGCCGGTCGCCACCGGGCGCACGTCGCCCGCGCCCGTGGGCAGGAGCAGGAGCCTGGAGGGGGGGCCATGAACGAGGGCCGCGGCCCAACCGCCGTCCGGCGACAGGGCCATCGCCTCACCCTCCCCGAGGCGCACGCCGCTCGAGCCGTCGGTGGCGCGCAGGTAGACAGAATAGTTGGGGCCGCTCCCTTCGCCGAAGTGTGTGAGCAGGGCGAAGCGGCCGTCGCGGGAGATGTCGCGGGCGTGCGAACGGTCGAGCCAGGAGATGTCACGCTCCCGCGTATGCCCCGGCGCCAGGGCGGTGATGTGACGAGTGTCGTCTTCCCGCGCTGCCAGGACCCTGCCGTTCCGGGAGATGTCGAGAAGGACCACGCTCTCGGGGCCCCGCAGAACGGGCCGGACCCGACCCTGGAGGTCGGCCGCGTAGAGGGCCAGGCCCTCTCCGGCCTGCCGTGCGCTGAACCACACCTCAATTCCGGAGGGGGACCAGGCCAGGCCGCGGATCGCGGACCAGCCGGTTGACAGGTCCGTTTTCCGCCCCTGCAGATCGACGATGGAGAGCGCCCCCCGGTCGTCCTCATAGATGGGGTGGTCGAGGAAGGCGATGAGCTTGCCGGAAGGGGAGAAGCGGGCATTGCTGATGTAGCCGTTGGTGGCATAGAGCGTCTTGCCCGCCAGCTCCAGGTGCTCCTGACCGTTCACGCGCCGGATCACGGCCAGCCGGGAGCCGTCCGGTGACCAGTCCGCCTCCCGGACATGCTCCATGATCTCGCGCGGGGCGCCCCCGAGGAGCGGCGAGCGTGCGAGGGTGCCCTCGCCAAGCAGAGCGCTCTCGACGGCGTGATGCAGGGAGACCGCCAGCTCTCCGGCGGAGGAGACCGACAGAAGCTCGGCCGGAGGGAGCGGCAGCTCGGTGGACTGCGGGCTGTCCAACCGGGTGAGATAGACACGGATCGGCGCCCCTTCCCAGGCGGCCCCGTAGAACACGGTCTGCCCGTCGGAGGAGAAGCGGGCGGAGCGGACGGTGCCGCGGCGGAAGGTGAGGAGACGGAACGACGGCAGCTCCGGTCTCGTCCGGGGGTGGCTCATCCACCCGAGGATCCCTCCGGCCGCCAGAGCGGCCAGGGCGACGGCTGCGAGCAGGAGCGCCGTCCGGATCCGTGATCCCGGCCGCCAGTGGGTGCGGGACGGCTCGGCGGAGGGGCCCGGCGTGCGCGGGGAAAGGCCGCTGGTGGAAGAGGAGAGCGGGACCTCCAGAAGCGTGGGCGCCTGCAGGCTGGCCGTGACGCGGCTGCCTCTACGGCCGACCGCTCGCAGGTCGACTGGGATCTCGTCGGCGTGCTGGTAGCGGTCGGCCGGGGCCTTGGCCATGGCCTTGAGCACGATCCGGTCGAGAGCCACGGGCACACCCGTACGCAGCGCCGTCATCGGCTCGGGCTCCTCATACAGGATCGCGTGCGCCACCAGGGACGAATGCTCGTGGCAGAACGGGAGCCGTCCGGTCACCATCTCGTAGAGAACGACGCCGAGCGCCCAGATGTCGGAACGGCGATCGATCTCGAAGCCCTGGAGCTGCTCGGGAGACATGTAGGCCAGCGTGCCGAGCGTCTTCCCGGCCTGGGTCAATTGGGTCTGGCTGGAGAGCTTCGCGATGCCGAAGTCCACGATCTTCACCCCGCCCTGCGGCGTCACCAGGAGGTTTTCCGGCTTGATGTCCCGGTGAACGATCCCCCTCGCGTGGGCCGCGGTCAAACCCGCGGCGATCTGCGCAGCGAGGTCCAGAGCCTCGTCCAGCGCCAAGGGGCCGCGGCGGATCCGGTCGCGGAGCATCTCCCCCTCGCAGAAGGCCATGGCGATGAACAGACGGTCGTCTTCGGTCTCCTCGATTTCATAAATGGTGCAGATGTTGGGGTGATCCAGAGCCGAGGCTGCCTTGGCCTCCTGCAGGAACCGTCGGCGGCTCTCAGGGGCCGTAGCGTTGGCGGGAAGAAACTTGAGGGCGACGAAGCGGTCCAGCCGGGTGTCCCGGGCCTTGTAGACGACGCCCATACCGCCTTGACCGAGCTTCTCGACGATCCGGTAATGGGAGACCGTGCTGCCGATCAAGATAGGAGCCTTTCCAGATCGCCTGTCGGGTTTCCTGAGGAGTGTAGCAGAGGCACCTTGACAATCCAGTACCGTATCCTTATCTTTAGTAGCAATCTATTACGAAGTTTTTTGACTCGAGGCTGTAGGACCACGTTGAGGAGGACTCTATGGCTGTCGACTGGAATGCCGGGCCATCCGCCCCGCCAGATGGCGGTAAGCTTGCTGGAGAGGACGTCTCCAGCAGCGCGGAACGCGCCAGGAAGCTCGCCTCCGCCTTGATCCCCGACGCTGGCGTTCCCGACGAGACTCTCGGCGAGATCAGGGATCCGCTGGCCTGGGCTGGAATCGATCCTGAGGTCGTAGAGAAGCTGAGCACAGCCGCCAACGATCCCCACAAACCGGGCTACCCGGGGCCTCCTCATCCCAAGCCGCCCCAGGTGCCGGATACGGGGAAGCGGCCTCCGAAGAAGCCCTCCCCGGCTCCGGCTCCGAAGGGTGGGAAGCCGGTCTGAGGAGGTCCTCGTGGCGAGCCCTCGGCGAGTGCTGCGCGAGCTCTACCGCGATCTGCGGACGAGGGCCGCGGACCCGCAATCCTGGATCTGCTCCCCCTGGGGAGCCGACCTTTGGATCGATGGGCTCACCGCCTTCCGGATCGTCACCCCGGAGACGTTCGACGCCTACCTGAGCGCCGCTCTCGAATTCCTGTCCAAGTCGGGTCATCCTCTCCGCGCTCTGACGGAGGGGGAAGCCGTCGCGCCGATCGCGCGGCTCGATCCGTTCCTCGCCACCGCCGCGGAGCGGGGTCCGGGCAGCTTCTGGCCCGCGCTCGCCGTCGGCCTCTGCCTCGTCCGGGCCCTGGGGGGGGCCCCGCGGGTCGAGACCGGGGACGAGATGGTGATCATGGACGACAGCCTGCTCTTCCTCCTGAGCCCGAGTTACCGCGGAATCCGCCTCGCGGCCTACAACGCGGGCCTCCGCACGCGCTCCCACCGGACGGGAAAGCAGCCAGTCTTCCGCCCGGAATACGGCTACTTCCGCCTGCACCCACCCAACCTGGTCGACGCGGAGCCGCCACGGGTCCCCTATTACAACTACAGCCACGACCTCGCGCACCTCGTGCTGTTCGGGGACACCTACCTGCGGCCGGTCGTGAGCTCGGAGATCACCGCCTCCCTGCTACTCAATGCCGAGGAGACGGTCTGCACCCTCGATCTAGTGCTGATGGCCGAGCTCGCGCGGTTTGGCGTCGAGCTCCATGCCCTCAGCGGATTGAAGAAGCTCGAGGCCGGCTCTTATGAAGAAAAGGAGAGCGTGACCCGGCGGGTGGCGGGCGATCCGGAGCAAACCACCGCCTATCAGGTCGCTCTCAAGGCGGCGGCTCAACTCCATCTCACGGCACCCTCGGCGGTCTCCGAGCAGATCGTGGGCTCGGCCGAGATCCCCGGCGACCTGGCGGACTGGTTCCACCCCCGCACGCAGAGCATGCACGCGGCCTGGGGAGAAAAGCTGGCGCGGCGCATCTGGCATCCCGTTTTCCAGCGTTTCGTCAGCTTTCTGCCGCCCCAGCCCGAACATACCGAGAATCTCTTCCGCTTTTGCCGCGAGACGTTCTCGCCGGGGACGTGGGACGGGGCCGCGCCGCTTGAGCCCTGCCCGGAGTCGCGCCGGAAGGGGATCCTCGTCCACCGGATGCGTTTCCTGGTCATCCGCGCGGCGGAGGTCGCTGCGGAGCTCGCGGACCAAGGGATGGCCTCCGAGGCACTCTTGGAGGACCTGACACGCTGGGCTCTGGAGACGGTGGATCGCCTGGTGCGGGTACAGCGCGAGGGGGGCTCCAACCAGGCTGCGGAGCACGCGGACGCCCTGGCCGGGGCGGCTGCCTCTCTCCTGGTGCGCCACCAGGTGCCGGAAGCGGATCGCTTCGCGCGCCGATTCGACGATCCCGCCGCGGCCTCCTACCGCTCCACCCAGTAGTTCGGCGCCTCTTTGGTGATCACCACGTCGTGCGCGTGGCCCTCCTTGAGGCCGGCGGGGGA
>JAICSG010001062.1 GCA_025937035.1 Thermoanaerobaculia bacterium
CACGAAAAAGTACTGCAACGATCCGAATTGCGCGCCGTGCTAGACGGAGCGTCCTCCCGCCCGGGCGCCCGGCCCGGGCGGGTGGGGCTGCCGGATCAACGCTCCGACCCGCGGAGCCACGAAACAGCGGGGCCGTCGTACCCTTACGGCGGGCCGCCGGCATCATCCACCCGGTGAAAGACGAGCACGGCCCGCTGGTTGGTCCGCCAGCCGTCCTTGCCGCGCCGGTTTCCGAATCGCGCCACCTGCGCGTAGGGGGCTTTCGCCTTTCCCGCGGCCAAGAGGGCCGACAGGTCGGGCTGTACCCCGAACTTCCCCGTGACCACGAAGTCGGCATCGCCGAGCCGGCGCAGGCGGGCCCGCGCGTGCCGGAGGTCGAGCTCCAGCGCCGTCCCCGGCAGACGGGCGAGCTCCGCGCGGGGGATGGCGAGCTCCGCCGAAACCAGCACGGCGTCGTCCGCGCCCGAATGGGCCGCCAGCCAGTCGATCGCCTGGGACCGCGTGTCGACCTCCCGGGCGTGGGCGTGCGCGGAGACGGCCCCTCCCGGCAGCAGGAGCGCCAGGGCGCCGAGGGACGCCACCGCGCCGGCCCAGCCGGGACGGCGGAGCCGCTCGCCGACCTCGACGAGGAGCAGGGCCGCCAGCACGCACGCCAGCGGCACCAGCGGCACCAGATTGCGGAACGGCCGGACGGGATAGGAGCTCAACAGAAGCCCGAGGGCCCCGGCATAGAGACTCCAGGCGAGCACCGTCCCCGCGAAGCGGCGGTCCCGGGCCGCGGCCAGCCCGCCCAGGATGGCGCAGACCACGAACGGGAGCCCCAACTCGGGACCCCGATAGATCTGGTCCAGTGCCGCAAGCTCGACCGCCTGTCCCCAGAACCCGTCATCGGCCGCCGCCGCGTATCCGGTGGACGTATGCCGCAGGGCCGCCAACACCTCCGCGCTCCGCAGGGCCAGGGCCGGCATGGTGATCAGGGCCGCCAGCACCCCCGCCGCCCCCGCCAGCCCGATCGCCCGGGCCTTGCGGCGCCAATCCCCCTCGATCCGCAGCAGGGTGGCCACGACCGCCAGCGCCACCAGGACGTGCGGGTACTTCGAGGTCAGCGCGCAGCCGGTCATCGCCCCCGCGAGAAGGGCGTCGCGCCAGGGGCGGCCGGACCGCGCGGCCCCCTCGGCGAAGAAGAGGGCGGCGACGACGAAGAGGGCGGCCCAGGGGTCCACGGTGGCGATCGCGCCGCGGATCGACAACGCCGGCACCAGGGCCGCGAGCAGGGCGGCGAAGAGCCCCGCCCCCTCCCCCGCCAGCCGGCGCGCCAGCAGCCCGGTCAGCACCACCACCCCCAGGCCTACCAGCAGGGTCATCAGGCGGCCGAGGACGATCAGGTCCACCGGCTCGATCAGGTCGTAGAGCCGGGGCGGGTCGGGCGCGAGATCCTCCCGTAGAGGCCGGCCGTGGACGGCGGCGTAGAACGGCGCTTCCAGGGTCACCGCGCCCGCGATCGCGTAGAGAGGGAGGGAGGGGTAGTAATAGGCTCCGGGATCCCACGTGCGGGCGGCGATCAGATGCGCGACGGGGTGCAGAATGTATCCTTCGTCCACGTAGGACGTATACGGCAGCGCGGTGAGCAGCTCCGGCAAGCGAAGCCCGAGCGCCAGCGTCAGCACGGCGGCCCACAGCGCGAGAACGAGGCGCGGGGACACATTTCTCATTTTATAGCGGTGAGATTAAAAGCGCGCCGTCGCAGCCTTCGGCAGACTGATACTCCGTCAGCCTGGAAAGGACGGAGGCTCTGGAATTCGGGGAGAGGGGTCTCCCTAAAAAGACGGAGCCCCGTCCCAAAGGGGAGCGGGGTCTCCCCAAAAAGACGGAGGCTCGGCCATATAGTACGAGGGGTCTCCCTATATGAACCTGGGGTCTCCCCAAAAAGACGGAGCC
>JAICSG010000310.1 GCA_025937035.1 Thermoanaerobaculia bacterium
GCCGTCGCGCTGGTGGTCGACGGCCGGCCGGAGATGTACCGCGAGCTGTCGGCGCGGGCCCACCGCCTCGCCCACGTCCTGCGCCGGCTCGGCGTCGGTCCGGACAGCGCCGTGGGTGTCTGCGTCGATCCGCCGGCGGAGGTGGTGGTGCCGCTGCTGGCGGTCCTGCAGGCGGGCGGCGCCTTCCTCCCCCTCGATCCGGCCTATCCGCCGGACCGGCTGGAATTCATGGTGGGAGACGCGGGCGCTCGGCTGGTGCTGACCCAGGAGAAGCTGGCGGCGCGGCTGCCGGAGGGCGTGCGCCGGCTGCTGCTCGACGCCGAAATCGCCGGCCTCGCCGGCGAGAGCGACGCTGCCCCGGAGGATGCGGCCGGCCCGGAGAGCCTGGCCTACATCATCTATACGTCCGGCACCACGGGTCGGCCCAAGGGAGTGCCGATCACCCACCAGAACCTGCTGCCCATGATGCTGTGGGGCCGCCGGTGCTTCGGCCTGGACGAGCGCACGCGGGTGCTGCAGAACCTCTCCTATGGCTTCGACTTCGGCCTGTTCGAGATCCTGACCACCCTGTTCTCCGGCGGCTGCCTGCACTTTCCGGGAGGCGCGCGGGGCGACTTCGTCCGCCAGGCGGCCTACATCGCGGAGCACGGGATCGACACCCTGCACACGACCCCCTCGTTCTTGCGCGAGATCCTGGCGGCGGGGGCGCCGGTGGGGGGGCTGCGCATCGCCCATCTCGGCGGCGAGGCCCTGACCCGGGAGCTGGTGGGGCAGATCTTCGCCGCGGCGGGAGAGGGGAGCGCGATCCGCGTCTTCAACGGCTACGGGCCGACCGAGGTCACGGTCAACAGCTCGATCTTCGAGGTGACGCGGGGGGAGGTGGTGCGGGGAGGGGCCGCGGTGCTGCCGATCGGCCGGGCGACGGCGGCCAACGCGATCTATCTGCTCGACCCCTGGTGGGAGCTGGTGCCGGTGGGGGTTCCCGGAGAGCTCTGCGTCGGGGGGCCCGGGGTGGCCCGCGGCTATCTGGCGCGTCCCGGGCTGAGCGCCGGCAAATTCATCCCCGACCCGTTCGGGCCTGCGGGCGGGCGCCTCTACCGGACGGGCGACCTGGCCCGCTGGCTGCCCACGGGGGACGTCGAGTTCCTGGGGCGGATCGACCAGCAGGTGAAGATCCGGGGGTACCGGATCGAGCTGGAGGAGATCGAGGCGGTCCTGCGCGCCTGTCCCGGCGTGCGCGAGGCGGCGGTGGCGGTGCGCGCGGACGGCGTCGGGGGGCAGCGGCTCGCCGCCTACCTGGTGACGGCCGAGGGGGAGGACGTCACGGCCGGCGCGGTGCGCGCGTTCGCCGAGCCCCGCCTGCCCGCCTACATGGTGCCCGCGGCCGTGGTCTTCCTCGCCGCGCTGCCGCTGACGGCGAGCGGCAAAGTGGACCGCCGGGCGCTGCCCGAGCCCGACCCGTCGCGGCCCGAGCTGGACCGCGCCTACGTGGCGCCCCGCACGCCGACCGAGGAGGTGGTGGCGGCGGTCTGGGCCGAGGTCCTGGGCGTGTCGCGGGTCGGCATCCACGACGGCTTCTTCGAGCTCGGCGGCCACTCGCTGCTGGCCACCCAGATCGTGGCCCGGGTGCGCGAGGCGATGGGGGTGGAGTTGCCGCTGCACGCCTTCTTCGAGTCGCCGAGCGTGGCCGAGCTGGCGGAGAGCATCGAGGAGGAGCGCCATCCCGAGGTGCCGCCGGTGCGCCCGGTGCCGCGCGACGCCCCGCTGCCGCTGTCGTTCGCCCAGGAACGCCTCTGGTTCCTGGAGCGCCTCCACCCCGGCCAGACCGCCTACTACGTGCCGCGGGCCGTGCGTATCCGCGGCCGGCTCGACGTCGCCCGCCTGGCGCGAGCCTACGGCGCGATGATCGCGCGCCACGAGGTGCTGCGCACCACCTTCCCGGAGGTGGCCGGCCGGCCGGTCCAGGTGGTCCATGTACCCTGGCCGTTCCACCTGCCGCTGGTCGACCTGCGCGGCCTCGCCGCGGACGCTCGCGAAGGCGAAGCCCGCCGGCTCCTGCGCGACGAGGGGCAGCGTTGCTTCGACCTCGCCCGCGACCCCCTGATCCGCGCCACGGCGCTCTGGATGGGGGAGACCGAGCACCTGCTCCTGCAGACCGAGCACCACCTGGTCCACGACGGCTGGGCCCAGGGGGTGCTGCTGCGCGACCTGCTGGAGCTCTACCGTTCCCTGGGCGCCGGCCGCCCACCGGAGCTGCCGCCGCTGCCGGTGCAGTACGCCGACTTCGCGGCCTGGCAGCGCGAGTGGCTCTCCGGCGCCGTGCTCGAGGCGCAGGTCGCCTTCTGGGTCCGCCAGCTCGCGGGCGCGCCGCCGCTCCTGGAGCTGCCGACCGACCGCCCACGCCCGTCCGTCCTGGGCTCGCGCGGGGGCGAGCACCTGTTCGACCTGTCGCCGGCGCTGGCTGACCGCCTGCGCGCCTTCGCCCGCCGCCAGGGAGTCACGCTGTTCATGGCCATGCTGGCGGTGTTCGACGTGATGCTCCACCGGGTCAGCGGCCAGACCGATCTGGTCCTGGGCTCGGGCGTGGCCAACCGGCGCCGGCCCGAGACCGAGGGGATGATCGGCATGATGGTCAACACCCTGGTGCTGCGGGCCGACCTCGCCGGCGGCCCCACGCTGCGCGAGCTGGTGCAGCGGGTGCGCGCGGTCTGCCTCGCCGCCTACGAGCACCAGGACCTCCCCTTCGACAAGCTGGTGGAGGCCCTGCGGCCGGAGCGCAGCACGAGCCACTCGCCCATCTTCCAGGTCCTCTACGCCTTCAACGACGCGCCGACGCCGGAATGGGAGGTGGATGGGCTGCGCGTCGAGGAGGTGCCGGCCCACAACCGCTCGGCCAAGTTCGACCTGCTGGTGGTCGTGTCGCCGCACGCGGAGCAGCGCTCCGCCTTCGCCACCCGCGCTCGCGGCTCCGGCATCAACGTCGCCCTGGAATACAACCTGGAGCTGTTCGACGCTCCCACCACGCTGCGACTCCTCCATCACTACCGGACGCTGCTGGAGGAGGGGTGCGCGGACCCCGGCCGGCGTATCGGCGAGCTGCCGCTGCTGGGGGAAGGGGAGCGCCAGCAGCTCCTGGTGGAGTGGAACGATTCGGTGTCGCAATACCCGTGCGACCGGTGCGTCCACGAGCTGTTCGCGGAGCAGGCGCGGCGTACGCCGGAGGCGGTGGCGGTGGAGCTGGGGGAGGAGCGCCTGACCTATGGCGAGCTGGAGCGCCGCGCCAACCGCCTGGCCCGCCGCCTGCGCCGGCTCGGCGCCGGCCCGGAGGTCCCGGTGGCGCTGGCGGCCGGGCGCTCGCTCGACCTGATCGTGGGCCTGCTGGCCATCCTCAAGTCCGGCGGCTACTACCTGCCGCTCGATCCGCAGGCGCCGCCGGAGCGGCAGGCGTTGTTGCTCGCGGAGGCCGGCTCGCCGGTGCTGCTGTCCGCGGCCCTGGCGGGGGACTGGATGGCGGAGGAGGACGGCGATCCGGGTGTGGCCGCCGATCCCGACCAGCTCGCCTACGTGATGTACACCTCCGGCTCGACCGGACGGCCCAAGGGGGTGAGCGTCCCCCATCGCGCCGTCGTGCGGCTGGTCCGGGGCAACGACTTCGCCGGGCTGGCTGGGGAGGTCTTCCTGCAACTCGCGCCGCTGGCGTTCGACGCCTCGACGCTGGAGATCTGGGGGGCCCTGCTCAACGGCGGCCGCCTGGTGTTGATGCCCGCCGGCACGCCGTCGCTGGAGGAGCTGGGGGGCGTCCTGAGGCGCCACGGGGTAACCACTCTGTGGCTGACCGCCGGTCTGTTCCACCAGATGGTGGAGAGCCGGCTGGAGGACCTCGCGGGTCTGCGTCAGCTGCTGGCCGGCGGTGACGTGCTGTCGGTGCCGCACGTGCGGCGGGTGCGCGAGCGCTTCCCCGGGTTGCGGCTGATCAACGGCTACGGTCCGACGGAAGGGACGACGTTCACCTGCTGCCATACGATCGGGGAGGAGCGGGGCCATCGCGGTCCGGACGCCTCGGTGCCGGTCGGGCGGCCGATCCGCAACACCTGGATCCACGTGCTGAGCGGCGACGGGAAGCTGCAGCCGGCGGGTGCCGCGGGGGAGCTGCTGGCCGGCGGCGACGGCTTGGCGCGGGGGTACCTGGCACGGCCGGATCTGACGGCGGAGGCCTTCGCGCCCGACCCGTTCGGCCCGCCGGGCGCGCGCTGCTACCGCACGGGGGACCGGGCCCGCCGGCTGGCGGACGGCACGGTGGAATTCCTCGGGCGCCTGGACCACCAGGTGAAGATCCGCGGCTTCCGCATCGAGCCGGGGGAGATCGAGGCGGCGCTGCTGGGCCACCCCGGAGTGAGGGAGGCGGCGGTGGTGGTCCGCGACCAGGGCGGCGACAAGCGCTTGGTGGCCTTCGTGGCCCCCGCGCCGGGAGCCGTCGTCGCGGCCGGGGAGCTGCGCGAGCTGTTGCGCGGCACCCTGCCCGAGTACATGGTGCCGGCCACCTTCACGGTGGTGGACGCGCTGCCGCTGGGAGCGACCGGCAAGGTGGACCGCCGCGCCCTGGCGCGGTGGTCCCCGCCCGCGGACGAGACCGCGGCGGTGGCCGCGCCGCGGACGCCGGTGGAGGAGCTTCTGGCCTCCCTGTTCGCCGAGGTGCTGGGCGTCGAGCGGGTGGGGATCGAGGATGGCTTCTTCGAGCTGGGGGGACACTCCCTGCTCGCCACCCGGCTCGTCTCGCGAGCCCGCGCGGTGCTCGGCATCGAGCTGCCCCTGCGGGACCTGTTCGAGGCGCAAACCGTGGCGGCGCTGGCGTTGCGGGTCGAGGAGGCCCTGGGCGCCGGCCGGCCGCAGGCTCCCCCGCTGGCGCGGGCCGGCCGCGACGTCCTCCTCCCCCTGTCGTTCGGGCAGGAGCGGCTCTGGTTCCTCGACCGTCTGCAACCGGACAGCCCGGCTTACAACATCCCCTTCGCCCTGGAGCTGGCGGGACGGCTCGACGCCGGCGCGCTGGAGCGGAGCCTCGGCGAGATCACGCGCCGCCACGAGGTGCTGCGCACCGTGTTCCGCGAGGTGGAGGGGCGGCCGGTCCAGGTGATCTTGCCGCTGGTGGAGGTCTCTCTGTCCGTCGTCGACCTGTCCGGCTTGCCGGCGGAGGTCCGGCGGCTGGAGGCGCGGCGGCTGCGCGGCGAGGAGGCGCGGCTCCCCTTCGCCCTCGACCGGGGCCCCCTCCTGCGGGTCCGGCTCTTCCGACTGGGCACCGGGGAGCACCAGGTCTGCGTGAGCCTTCACCACATCGTCAGCGACGGCTGGTCGGTGGGCCTGTTCGTCCGCGAGCTGGGGGCCCTCTACGCGGCGGCGACCGCCGGGGAGCCGTCGCCTCTCCGCGAGCTGCCGGTGCAGTACGCGGACTTCGCCGCCTGGCAGCGCCAGTGGCTCACCGGCGACGTCCTCGAAGGGCAGCTCGCCTACTGGCGGGACCGGCTCGCCGGCGCGCCTACCCTGGAGCTGCCGACCGACCGGCCGCGCC
>JAICSG010000789.1 GCA_025937035.1 Thermoanaerobaculia bacterium
CTTTTTTTACCTTCTTCAGGACGATCCTGAGAAGGCCGGGCGGCTTCTCGTCGAGCTCCGATCTCTATACGACGAGACCGCGAAGGGGGCCCTGCCGGTGCGCCTCTGGTGGGTGGAGGGGCGCTTTGCCGGTCATCTCGGCCGGTTCACCGATGCCGAATCCCATCTGATCGAAGTCCGGGATTTTTTTCTGGACCTCGATCTCGGGATCGAGCTCTTCTACGCGGCCCTCGATCTCGCCGAGCTCTACGCACAGTCTGGACGGCCGCGGCAGGTCCGGGAGACGCTCGGCGAGGTGATCCCCCTCGGCGAGGCGCTGGGGCTCCGGCGGGAGACCCTGGCGGCCCGGCTGCTGTACGAGCAGGCCTCCCGCGCGTCCAGGTAGCCCCTCCTATCTCCCTTCAGGTGTATCGGCTATCTTCAGACACCGGGCGAGCTCGTCGCTCACCGCCTCCACGCTCCTACGCCCGGCCTCGAACGACTCCTTGGCCCGGTGGAATTCGATGAAGCCGATGCTCCCCATCTCGGGAGTGATCAGGAGATCCGGCGGGTCGGTGGCCAAGCGGGGGCGGGTGAGGCGCGCCTGCGCCATGTGGAGGGTCCGCTCGGCGACCTCCAGCAGGGTGGGCTCGCCCTCCTGATCGAAGGAGCGCTGCTGCCCCAGGAGGCCGCCGTTCACGTCCACCGCGATGACGATCTCGGCCCCCAGGGCGCGGCAGAGCGAGACCGGCACGGGGTTGGACAGGCTGCCGTCGATGCACCAGCGGCCTTCTACCTGGACCGGCGTGAACAGGGCCGGCACCGAGATCGAGGCACGGACGGCGGTCCGCAGCGATCCCCGCCGCAGCCAGACCTCGGTGCCGTTTTCGAGGTCGGTCGCCACGGCGCCGAACGGGATGGGGAGGCTCTCGATGGGGCGGTCCTCGACGTGGAGCGAGAAGAGGTCGAAGATCCGCTGCCCCTTGAGCACGCCGCCGGCGAGGCTGAAATCGAAATAGCTGAGGACGTCCCGTTTTTCGAGCGAGCCGAGCCAGTGCTCGAAGTCGTCGAGCTGGCCGAGGACGTAGGCGGCTCCCACCAGGGCGCCCGCCGAGGTGCCGCAGACCACGTCCGGCCGCACTCCCCGCTTCTCCAGGGCCCGCAGGACGCCGACATGGGACCACCCCCGCGCCGAGCCGCCGCCGAGGGTGAGACCGATCTTGAGGGGCATGGCTGTCCCTGTTTTCTAAGAGGAGCCGCCGTCGCCGGCCAGCAGGGCCCGCACCGCCTCCTCGGCCCGTTTCGCCAGCGCGGCCCGCTCCGCGCGGTCGAGCCCCACGGTGGGGATCGGATCGCCGAAAGTCACATGGATGAGGCCCGGACGGGGGTGCCACCCCTCCGGCGGCAGGGCGCGTCCGGCGCCTTCGATCGCCACCGGCACGACGGGCACGCCGGCCTCGATCGCGGCGGCGAAGGTGGCGGTCTTGAAGGCATGGACCTGGAGGTCGCGCGAGCGGGTCCCTTCCGGAAAGGAGACCACGCTCCACCCCTGCCGCAGGCGTTCCGTGGCCTGCCCCACGCTGCGGGCGGAATCCTGCCGGTGGCTGCGATCGATGAAGACCATCCCCATGGCGCCGATGTAGCGGCCCAGGAAGGGGACACGCGCCAACTCCCGCTTGGCCACGAACAGCACCGGCCGGCGGAGGGCCACGAACAGGGCCGGAACGTCCAGCCAGGACTGGTGGTTGGCGACGAAGAAGCAAGGCCCGCCGCCGGCGAAGCGCTCACCCCCTTCCACCTCGAGCCGGGTGATCGCCGCCCAGAGGATGCCGGGGGACCAGACCCGCCGGGCAAAGGCGAGCCCCACCCGCCGGTCCCGGGTCAGCAGCGAGGCGAGCAGGGCGGTCGGGATCCACAGCGCGCTCCAAACCACGGTGAACAAGGCCTGTGAGGCGTTGATCAGTGGCCAGAGGATTCGCATGGGGATGGCGGCTATGCCATCAAGACCTCCGCCGGTTGCCCGGCCGGAACGGCCACCACCTCGAAGCGAGGCGGCTCCAGAATGTGACGCTTGACGGCGCATTGGTCGGCCGCCCGGACGATAGCATCCCGATACTTCTCGGGGAAGGCCGGCGGGAGCTGGATCTCCAGACGCACCAGGGGGGCGCGGACGCCGTGGGGGTCTTTCCTCATCTCCAGGGTCAGGCCGAGGCCGGTGCTGTCGATCTCCCGCTGCTGGCAGAAGCGGAGGGCATAGAGGCCCGCGCAGGTACCGAGCGAGGCGAGGAACAGCTCGAACGGCTCCGGGCCGGTCTCCGCGCCGCCGTGCTCCACGCGCTGGTCGGTATGGACGGTGAAGCCGCGGAAGTGCGCATCCACGGCCACGCCGCTGGGGAAGGTGATCTGCATCGTGCTCATAGGGTCGTCTCCTTACGGCCGCAAGGTAGCGCGGATCGCGGCCGGACGCGCCGTCCGGAGGGTGGGGGTGGGGCTGCCTGACGGGGTGGGAGGAGTCAGACGTCGGCTGGAATCAGCCGCAAGGGCTGTCCGTCGAGGGTTCTCAAGGATCGGAAATGCCGTGTATCCAGCGTCAGAACGTCCCGAACCCTATAACGCTCCGCGAGAACGACGATGGACGCATCCGCGAGACCGACGTCGAGATCCCGGAACTTCTCCAACACCAGGCGGGCACGCTGGACATCCGAGGGGGCGAAGGGCTCGAGGCGATACGCGCCGCGTGCGACCTCATCCAGCAAGGCCAGCTCCGCAGCGGTCCCTACCCGGGTCGCGATCAGGTAATCCAATTCAGCGAGGATGAAGGGCGAC
>JAICSG010000965.1 GCA_025937035.1 Thermoanaerobaculia bacterium
ACTGTAGAGACGCCCCGTGGGGCGTCTCTGGAGCGGCGACATCGGCTGTGCTCTCCCGGACGCTCCGCGGTCCACTGTGGACAATGGGATCGTTTTCTCCGCCTCGGAGACGCCCCACGGGGCGTCTCTACAGTGGCAATACCCTTTCGAGACATCCTCTCAAGCTCTTGCTGTCCCTATCCCTTGTGTCCCTGTTGTCCCTGGAGTCCCTGTTTGCCCTTACTTCGGCATCAGCACCAACCGCTCCACCGCCTCCGCCTCGATCTTCTTCCGGCTGTAGAGCAGTGGAAAGTATTTCCCCTCCGCCCACAGAGGCAGCAGATCCGCGTAGTGCGGGCTGCCCGGCTGGCCGGACTGCCCCGGGACGTTGGTGGCCACGGAGCGGTCCCAGTTGCCCAGGTCGAGGATCTCGCGGTAGGAGGCGCCGTGGGAGACGTCGAAGCCGGCTCCGACTCCCACGTTGAGGGTGTAGCCGTCGCCACCGCGCTCGACCGGCGGGGGATTGAAAAGCTTCTCACGCTCCGGGCCGGTGCCCAGGACGTGGCGGAAGGTGGCGGTGTGGAGGGTCCCCCAGCGCCAGGTCGCGGGATCGGGACCGAGCTTCTTCCTGGCCTCCGCGACCGCCTCTTCCAGGGTGTGGAGCAGCACGGCGTCCCGGCCGGCGCGCGGGTCCGGGCCGAACCATTCGGGCTTGGGATCGCGGAGCAGAGCGATCGTCTGGTCCAACTGGCCGGAGAGGATCGGCAGCCAGCGCTCCGGCACCTTCGCCTTGAGGACGGCGGGGCCGAGCTTCGATCCCCAGATCTCGTAGAGGGCCGCGGCGGCGGAGCCCTTGGCCACGGTGCCGTCCCAGGCCCTGAGCCGGTCGATCCAGGGGCGCAGCTCCGGACCCGCGCCGCGGGCCTCGCCGAGGATCCTCACCAACTCCCGGGCAAGGGGCGAGACCTCCTCGTACTGAAGACGCTCGAAATCGGCGACCGTGAATTTTTTCCCGCCCGCGCCGAGCACCTCCGCGATCCGGTTGGCGCGCGTGGGGTCCCCCCAGTCGAAGCCGAGCTCGTGGGGGTAGCCCGGCGGCAGGATGTCGTTGTTGGCGGTGTTAAGGAAATGCCGCGCCGGGTTGAAGGCGCTCGGCAGCTCGGAGGCCGGCAGGAAGCCCTGCCACTCGTGCTCCCCCGTGCCGGGCACCGGCAACAGCCCGGACCACCCCTTGCGCAGCGGCGTGAGCCCCGCCACCTGCCAGCCGATGTTGCCGTCCACGTCGGCATAGACGAGGTTTTCCGAGGGGACCTTCCAGCGCTCCAGGGCCTTGCGGAAATCGGCCCAGGTCCGCGCCCGGTCGAGCGAGAGGGAGGCGAGATAGCCCGCCGTACCGGGCTCGCTGCCCACCCACTTCAGCACGTAGGCGCGGTGGCGCTCGCGGTCCTCGTGGATCACCGGGCCGTGGCGGGTGAATTTGAGCTCGGCCGCGACCGGCTCCCGCCCCTTGACCGCGATCGATTCGCGCACCACGCGCATCGGCTCCCAGCGGCCCTGGAAGCGGACCTCGCCGGGATTGGCGGGATTGGTCTCTTCCACGTAGAGGTCCTGCTGGTCGATCATCGCGATGGTGAAGCCGAAGGCCACGCGGTCGTTGTGCCCCGCGGCCACGCCGGGCAGGGCCGGCTCGCCGGCGCCGATCACGTTCCAGCCCGGCCCCACCAGATGGACGATGTAGCGCAGGCTGGGCAGGGTGAGCGTGCGGTGGGGATCGTTCGCCAGGAGCGGCCGGCCGGTGGCGGAGAGGGTGCCGTCCACCACCCAGTTGTTGCTGCCGTTGGCGGCCGCCTGGAAGTGGAGCGGGACGTCCGTGGCCCGGGGGAGGCTCAGGACCTTCTCGTCCACCCCTTCGAGGCCGGCGTGCGGCTGGGCCTCGAGCGGGCGCGGCGGCTCGGCCGGGAGGAGCTCGTCGGCGGCCTTCCAGCCGAGATCGGTGCCGAGCTTCGCCCGCAGCACCTCCAGGCTGGAGTTGAGGGTCATCCCATACGCCGCCAGGCGGTTGAGGCAGACCTCGGGCGTCCAGGGCTCGGGGCGCACCCCCGCGAGCTGAAACTCGATCGGCAGCCGGTCGCGGCTCGCCTCGATCTCCGCGTTCACCCCGCGCACGAAGGCCTCGACGATCCGCCTGGCGTCCGGGGCGTAGCTCGCGTACTCGGCCTCCAGGTCCC
>JAICSG010000740.1 GCA_025937035.1 Thermoanaerobaculia bacterium
GGGTGACCGACGACGGCGCGTGGCGGGGCGGGCTCGATCCGCGGCGTCACCTCCCCTCCCGTGGGGGAGAGCACGTGGAGGTCGGCCCCTCCGGGCGCCAGGTGGCGAACCGCGGCGAGGTCGAGCGGCACCCGCACCCAGCCCGGGGCCGGCACCGCGATCTCGCGGGTGTAGTGGAATCCCTGGACCTCGGCGCGAGCGCTCGCGGCCCGCAGGCCCGCGATCAGCGCCAGGGCGAGGAGGGTCCGGGCACCGCGCCGAGGGGGGAGCACAGCAGGATCATCCCCGCTTTGGCCGCCCGCGCGCAAGGCGGAAGACCGTCTTGGTGATCCTGATGAACGGTTTCGGGAAGAGGAGGAGGATGAGGAGAGCCAGGACCGCGATCTCCCAGCATCCCATGGCCCGCTTCTTGCTTTGCTTTTGGAAGGTATCGAAGTGTCAGCCGCCGGGCGGAGGACCGTCTACCGGGGACGTGCCAGACCGGAGAGATGGAGCCTCATATGAGGAGCTGACATTAGTCTAGCACGCCCCGGGGCGAGGGGGGAACCCCCCTCGCTTATACGTGTTGGGCGCGATGATCGTCTACGAGCTTCTCTACCACCGACGGATCGGCCAGGGTGGTGATGTCCCCCAGCTCGTCGTACTCGCCGGAGGCGATCTTGCGCAGGATGCGCCGCATGATCTTGCCCGAGCGGGTCTTCGGCAGACCGGCGACGATCTGGATGTGGTCCGGGGTGGCGAAGGGGCCGATCACCTGGCGGACCTGCTGCTTGAGGGCGCCGGCCAGCTCCTCGCGGTCCGTGTTGGCGTATTCGGCGTTCGGCTGGACGTAGGCGAAGATCCCCGTCCCCTTGATGTCGTGCGGGAAGCCCACCACCGCCGCCTCGGCCACCGCTTCGTGGGACACCAGCGCGCTCTCGATCTCCGCCGTCCCCAGCCGGTGCCCCGAGACGTTGAGCACGTCGTCCACGCGGCCGGTGATCCAGTAATAGCCGTCCTGGTCGCGCCGGCAGCCGTCGCCGGTGAAGTAGAGGCCGGGGAACTGGGAGAAGTAGGTTTTCCGGAACCGGCTGTGGTCACCGTAAATCGTGCGTGCCTGCCCCGGCCAGGTGCCGCGCAGGCAGAGGTTGCCCGACACGTCGTTGCCGTGCAGCTCCTGCCCCTGCTCGTCCACCAGCACCGGCCGGACACCGAAGAAGGGGAGCGTGGCCGAGCCCGGTTTGCAGGGGGTGGCGCCCGGCAGCGGGGTGATCATGATCCCCCCGGTCTCCGTCTGCCACCAGGTGTCCACCACCGCGCACCGCCCCTCCCCGACTACATCGTGATACCAGAGCCAGACCTCGGGGTTGATCGGCTCGCCCACCGATCCCAGGATGCGCAGCGAGGTCCGCTTGTGCTTCTTCACCCACTCGTCGCCGGCGCTGGCGATCGCCCGGATGGCGGTCGGCGCCGTATAGAAGATGTTGATCCCGAGGTCGTCCACCATCCGCCAGTAGCGTCCGGCGTCCGGGTAGGTGGGGATCGACTCGAACATCACCGTGGTGGCGCCGTTGGCCAGCGGCCCGTAGAGGATGTAGCTGTGGCCGGTGACCCAGCCGATGTCCGCCGCGCAGCAGTAGATGTCCCCGGGGTGGTAGTCGAAGACGTACTTGTGGGTCATGGCGGCGTAGACGAGATAGCCGCCCGTGGTGTGGAGCACCCCCTTGGGCTTTCCCGTCGAGCCCGAGGTGTAGAGGATGTAGAGGGGGTCCTCCGCGGCCATCCATTCGACCGGGCAGGTCGAGCGGTGTTTCTCCGTCTCTTCCTCCAGCCAGAGATCGCGGCCCTGATGCATCGGCACGTCCTTGTCCGTGCGGCGGGCGACGAACACTTTTTCGACCAGCGACAGCCCCTCGATCGCGTGGTCGACGGTCGCCTTGAGGGGGATGTGCCGGCCGCCGCGCAGCCCCTCGTTGGCGGTGAAGACCACCTTGCAGCCGGCGTCCAGGATGCGGTCGCGCAGCGATTCGGCCGAGAACCCGGCGAAGACCACCGAGTGGACGGCGCCGATGCGGGCGCAGGCGAGCATGGCGTAGGGGAGCTCCGGGATCATCGGCAGGTAGATGGCTACCCGGTCCCCCTTCTTGACCCCATGGGCGAGCAGGACGTTGGCGATGCGGGCGACGTTGTGCTTCACCTCCCGGTAGGAGATGTAGCGGTACTCCCCCGGCTCGTCGCCGGCCCAGATGATGGCCGTCTGCTCGCCGCGCGTATTCAGGTGGCGGTCGACGCAGTTGTAGCAGGCGTTGAGGCGGCCTCCGGAGAACCAGGCGAAGTCCACCTCCTCCGGATCGACGTCCATGATGTTGCGGGGCGGGTAGTACCAGTCGAGAATACCGGCCTGCTCGCGCCAGAAGTCCTCCGGCGACTCGACCGAGCGCCGGTACATCTCTTCGTACTCCTTGAGGCTCTTGACGTAGGCTTTTTCGGCGACCTGGGGCTTGACGGGGATCATGGGCTCCTCCCGAGAGAGTCTGCTGCCGCTGGCGGGCCGATTCTATACCCGCGGCGGAGCGGGGGAGCCCCCCGGAAGGGTGGGAGGGGCGGGGGCGGCGGGGTGGGGCCGCCCGGGCATGACGACCTTTCCGATCAAAAAACGCCTCCTGAGATCGGAGCAGTACCGATCACCCATCCTGGCGGCCGCCTTCCCGATGGGAAACGTTCTCAAAAAGGAGGCACTATGAAAACCTTTCGGATTCCGATGCTGGTTTTGTTGCTCCTCGCCGTTCCAGCCCTCGCGTTCGCGCAGCATCCTCTCGGCGGCGATCTCCCGGTGAGCGCCGGCGGCGCCGCGGCCCAGCGGTTCCCGCACCTGGCGGCGAACGCGATGGGAGAGTTCGTGGTCACCTGGGTGGGCGCCCACGCGCACGACAGCGGATATTCCCTCTATGCGATCCGTTACAGCGCCAACGGCAAGCCCGCGACGGATCAGATCCTGGTCTCGGA
>JAICSG010001020.1 GCA_025937035.1 Thermoanaerobaculia bacterium
GGCGGCCGAGAGGTGGACCCGCTTGCCCACCTGCGCGCAGCTCCCCACCAGGGCGTGGGAGTCGACCAGCGTGCCGTCGTCCACCCAGGCGCCCACGTTGACGTACATCGGGGGCATGCAGATCACCCCGCGGCCGAGATAGCAGCCGTCGCGGATCGACGATCCCCCGGGGACGACGCGGACCCCGTCCCCCAGGCCGAGCGGCCGGGGTGGGTAGGTCGCCTTGTCGAGGAAGGGGAGCCGGCCGCCCGGAAAGGCGCCGACCGACATGTCCACGAGCTCTCCCATGCGGAAGCCGGCGAGGATCCCCTGCTTGACCCATGGGTTGACCCGCCAGCCGGTGGGGGAGGCGGCGTCCGGCTCGGCGGCGCGGACCTCCCCCCGGTTGAGCAGCCCCTTGAAGCGGTCGAACAGCTCGCGGTGCTCCGGCCCGTAAGCGGCCGGGGGCTCGGCGTAGAGCCGCTCGATCTCCTGGCGGACGCGGCCCAGATCCTCAAGAGGCAAGGCGGTTCTCCACCGCGGTCTCGGCCTCCGGGCTCTCCGGGATCAGCCCCAGCCCGAGCAGGACCTTCTCGATCTTCTTCACGTTCTCCGGCTTCGGATGGACGGCCGGCAGACGGAAGACCGGATCGATCAGCCCCATCAGCCCCATCGCCGCCTTCACCGGGCCAGGGTTCGACTCGATGAAGTTGATCTCCATCAGCGCGTGCAGCCGGCGCTGCATCTCCCGCGCCGCCGGGAAGTCCCCCTCCAGGCAGAGCGAGGTCAGCCGCGCCATGGCGAACGGGACCTCGTTGGAGACCACCGAGATGACCCCGCCGCCGCCGAGGGCGACCACGGGCAGGGTGATCGCGTCGTCTCCCGACAGCACCGCGAAGCTCGGCGGGACGGCCTGGAAGATGGCCGCGATCTGCGAGATGTTCCCCGAGGCCTCCTTCACCCCCACCACCGTCTCGATCTCCGCCAAGCGGGCCAGGGTCGCGGGCTCGACGTTCACCGAGGTGCGGCCGGGGACGTTGTAGACCACGATCGGCAGCCGCGTGGCGCGGGCCACCTCGCGGTAGTGCTGGTAGAGCCCCTCGGGCGTGGGCTTGTTGTAGTAGGGGGTGACGACCAGCAGGCCGTCCGCCCCCAGCCTCTCCAGGTCGCGGGCCAGCTCGACGACCCGGCGGGTGTCGTTGCCGCCGCAGCCGGCCAGCACGGGGGTCTTCCCCTGCGCCTCCTCCAGGGTGATCTCGACCACCCGCAGGTGCTCCTCGCGCGTGAGGGTGGGGTTCTCGCCCGTGGTGCCGCAGGGCACGAGGAAATGGATGCCGGCCTCGATCTGGCGGCGGACCAGGCGGCGCAGGCCGTCCTCATCCAGGGAGAGGTCGGGCCGGAAGGGGGTGATCAACGCGGTACCGCATCCTTGAAACATGGGTGTCTCCTGAGCGCGCTTGGCTGATGGCGCAAGGCTCATTTTAGTTCGCTAGCGGGCGTCGCGGACGATCTCTTCCCAGACCTGGCTGAATTCGTAGACCCCCCGGCGGCCAATCATCCAGCGGGCGGCCCGCAGGGCGCCGTGGGCGAAGCCGGAGCGGTTGCGGGCCCGGTGCTCCAGCAGGATGGTGTCCGCCTCGGAGTCGAAGCCGATCTGGTGGGTGCCGGGGATCGCCCCCGCCCGGTTGCTCGCCACGTCGATCGGCCGCGTCCACCCCGCCCCCTTCATCACCCGCTTGAGCTCCAGCAGCGTCCCCGAGGGGGCGTCCTTCTTCTTCTTGTGATGGATCTCGTAGGCCCAGGCGTCGTAGTCCGCCTGGCCGGAGAGCAGACCGGCGGCCGCCTCGGCCAGGCGGTAGAAGACCTGGACGCCGATCGAGAAGTTGGCGCCGTAAAGGAGCCCCGCGCCGTGCCGCTCGACCGCCTCGCGCACCCGGGACATCTCGCTCCCCCAGCCGGTCGTCCCCACCACCAGCGGCACCCCCAGGGCGGCGATCCGCTCGGCGTTGACCGGCACCGCCGCCGCCGTGGAGAAGTCGATCGCCACGTCGATCCCCC
>JAICSG010000565.1 GCA_025937035.1 Thermoanaerobaculia bacterium
CGGCGCTGATCCGCCGGGCGCGCCTGATGCTGGGCGGCGACACCGGCCCCAGCCACCTCGCCCGCGCCCTCGGCACGCCGCTGGTCATGGTGATGGGCCCCACCGACCCGGAGCGGCACGGCCCCTACGGCGACCCGCACGGGGCGGTCTACAAGCTCCTCCCCTGCAGCTTCTGCTACCAGCGGCTCCCGGAGACCAAGGCCTGCCTGTTCGAGGTGCCGCCGCGGCAGGTGGCGGCCCGGGCGGTGGCGGCGCTTTCATAGCTTGATTGCAATTTGCGTTGACCCCCTTTCTCTCCCGCGATAGACTGCTGAGCGTTTCACACAGCGTTCGCAGCTCGTTTCACGAGAAGTAAGGGCTGGGGGTACCCCGGCCCGAGAGGTGATTGGCATGGCACCACCCGCGGAACCGATGCGCCGTCCGCCGGCCCAGACGATGGTCCCCGACAAGCTCGGGGAGCTCCTGGTCCGCTCCGGCCGGATCAACCCGGCCCAGCTCAACGAGGCGCTCGCCCTCCAGAAGGAACAGGGCGGCCGGGTCGGCACGAACCTGGTCAAGCTCGGCTACCTGACCGAGAAGCAGCTCGTCGAGGCGCTCTCCCAGCACTTCAACGTGCCCTCGGTCGACCTCAACGGGGTGGAGATCGAGGAGGCCGTGCTCAAGATCATCCCGGCCGACCTGGCGCGCAAGTACACCATCCTGCCGGTGACCAAGACGGGCGCCACGATCACGGTGGCGATGATCGACCCGACGAACGTCTTCGCCATGGACGACGTGAAGTTCATGACCGGCTACCGGGTGGAGCCGGTCGTGGCGTCGGAGACGGGCATCCGCACCGCCATCGACCGCTACTACGGCTCGACGCACGCCATCGAGCTGAAAAAGGTGATGGAGGACCTCTCCGAGGAGTCGACCAGCGACCTCGAGGTCCTCGAGGAGGAGCAGGACCTCGACCTCGCCACGCTGGAGGAGGAGTCCGAGCAGGCGCCGGTGGTCAAGCTGGTGAACCTGGTGCTGACCGACGCCATCAAGCGCGGCGCCTCGGACATCCACATCGAGCCGTACGAGAAGGAGTACCGGGTCCGCTACCGTATCGACGGCCTCCTCTACGAGATGATGCACCCGCCGCTCAAGCTCAAGGAGGCGATCACCAGCCGCTGCAAGATCATGGCGCGGCTCGACATCGCCGAGAAACGGCTGCCCCAGGACGGCCGCATCAAGATCAAGACCAAGATCTCGGGCAAGTCGAAGGACCTCGACTACCGGGTCTCCGTGCTCCCCACCCTGTTCGGCGAGAAGATCGTCATGCGCTTGCTCGACAAGGACAAGCTCATGCTCGACATGACCAAGCTGGGCTTCGAGCCGGAGTCGCTGCGCAAGTTCGAGGCGGCCATCCTCAAGCCGTACGGCATGGTGCTGGTCACCGGCCCCACCGGCTCGGGGAAGACCAACACCCTCTACTCGGCCCTCCAGCGCATCAATACCCCGGAAGTGAACATCATGACGGCCGAGGACCCGGTCGAGTTCAACCTCTCGGGGATCAACCAGGTGCAGACGCGCGAGCAGATCGGCCTCAACTTCGCCGCCGCCCTGCGCTCCTTCCTGCGCCAGGACCCCAACATCATCCTGGTGGGCGAGATCCGCGACTTCGAGACCGCCGAGGTGGCGATCAAGGCCGCCATGACGGGCCACCTCGTGCTCTCGACCCTGCACACCAACGACGCGCCGTCCTCGATCAGCCGCCTGATGAACATGGGTATCGAGCCCTTCCTGGTGGCGACCTCGGTGCACCTGATCGTGGCCCAGCGACTGGTGCGCCGCATCTGCTCCTTCTGCAAGGAGCCGTTCGAGATGCCCCCCCCGGCGCTCGTCCAGGTCGGCTTCTCCGAGCACGAGTCGCGCACCCTCAAGCTCTTCCGGGGCCGCGGCTGCGAGCGCTGCAGCAACACCGGCTACAAGGGGCGCGTGGGCCTCTACGAGGTGCTGGAGGTCGACGACGAGCTCAAGGAGATGATCCTCTCCGGCGCCAGCGCCTTCGAGCTGCGGCAGAAGGCGGTGCAGAACGGCATGATGACCCTGCGCGCCAGCGGCCTCCAGAAGATCCGCGATGGCATGACCACGGTCGAAGAGGTCGTGCGCGAGACGGTGCTATAAGCCCATGAGCGCGGACGGCCCCCTTCTCGTCACCTCCGAGGGGTCCGTCCGCATCCTCCGCCTCAACCGTCCGGAAGCCCGCAACGCCATCGATTCCAGCACCGCCCGCGCCCTGCGGGAGGCCTGGCTCGACTTCGACCGCGACCCGCAAGCGAAGGTGGGCGTCCTCACCGGCGGCGACCAGGTCTTCTGCGCCGGGGCCGATCTCAAGGACCTCGAAGCGCTCGCCGCCGGGGCCACCGGCGACGAGGGCCCCCTCGGCTTCACCCGCCTCGCCGTCTCCAAGCCCACCATCGCGGCCATCTCCGGCTACTGCGTGGCCGGGGGGCTGGAGGCCGCCTGCTGGTGCGACCTCCGGATCGCGGACGTGACCGCCGTCTTCGGCTGCTTCGAGCGGCGCTTCGGCGTCCCCCTGATCGACGGCGGCACCCAGCGCCTCCCCCGGATCGTCGGTCTCGGCCGCGCCCTGGACCTCATCCTCACCGGCCGGCCCGTCCACGCCGGGGAGGCTCTGATGATAGGGCTGGTCACCAAGGTGGTATCGCAGGGCGAGGCCCTGAGGCGGGCCGTGGAGCTGGCCCACACCCTCGCCGGCTTCCCTCCGGAATGCCTGCGCAACGACCGCCGGGCGGTCTACGAGGGTCTGGGGCTGCCGCTGGAGGAAGGGCTGAAGCTGGAGGCCGCGCTGGGCGCAGCCACCCTGGCCTCGGGAGAATCCGCCGCCGGAGCGAAGGCCTTCGCGGCCGGCCGGGGCAGGGGCGGCAAGCCCAGATAGGCCAGCGCCGAGGCCCCCAGCAGCACGAAGGCGATCCACAGCAGATCCGCCACCAGCAGGTGGACGATCTGGAGCCAGACCGGCGCCAGGAGCAGCACGTTCACCGTCCCCACCAGGATCTGGGTGAAGACGAGCCCCGCCGTCCACCCCGCGAAGTGACGGGTCCCGGGCCCCAGATCCCGCTTCAGCAGCCGCAGGGCCACGAAGAGGGCGAAGAGCCCGGCGGCGATGGCGATCGCCGGGTGAAGGATCCGCAGGCGGATCAGCAGGTGGGCCGTGGGCGAGACGTCCTGCCGCAGGGCCTGCTCGATCGTCTGGGACGGGAAGAGCGTGTCGCCGAGAGCGGCCGTGGCGCCGCTCACCCCGGAGGCGAGCAGGCCCAGGAGCCCCGCCACGAAGCCGCCGCTCCACCACCCCCGCCCCCGCAGCCGGAACGCCGGGCCGCCGCCCACGAAATAGGCGGTGAGGGCCAGCGCCGCCAGCAGCAGGAACGTGTTGATCAGATGGGCGCTCATGACCGCGGCCCGGTTCATCGACGGGTTGTCCGCCACCAGCCGGTACTTCACCAGAGCCGCCCCCAGGGCCGCCTCGCTCACCATGAGGACCATGGCCCAGACCGCCCCCTTGCGCGCGGCGTGGCCGCGGGGGAACAGCCGGAACGCCCCCACCAGCAGCCCCACGACCAGCAACCCGGCGACGCCGCTGGTCAGGCGGTGGGAGAATTCGATGATCGTCTCGATTCGGGGAGACTGGGGTAGAACCACCCCGTTGCACAGCGGCCAATGGCTGCCGCACCCCGCCCCGGAGCCGGTAGCCCGCACGATCGCCCCCCAGAGGA
>JAICSG010000669.1 GCA_025937035.1 Thermoanaerobaculia bacterium
CTGCCGGGCACGGCGGTCTCGTCCTTCTCCTTGATCAGGAGCCAGTTCTCGTGCCCCTCCCCCTGGTTCCGGCCGCCCATGCGCACCAGGGCCCAGCGGCCGTGGAGCTTCTCGCCGTCGAGCCGGAACTTGAGGTTTCCCTTCTTATAGGCGGCGACGGGATCGCCTTCTCCCGCGTAGGTCCAAGTGCCGCGGTCCCAGAGGAGAACGGTGCCGCCGCCATACTGCCCCTTGGGGATGATCCCCTCGAAGTCGCCGTATTCGACCGGATGGTCCTCGACGTGGACGGCCAGCCGCTTCTCGCCCGGATCGAGACTCGGCCCCTTGGGCACGGCCCAGCTCCGCAGCACCCCCTCCATCTCCAGCCGGAAGTCGTAGTGCAGGCGGGTGGCCGCGTGCTTTTGGATCACGAAGGAATTCCCCGCGCTCTTCTTGACCTTGCCCTCGGGCTCGGGCGTGGCGCGGAAGCTCCGCTTTTTTTTGTATTCCTGGAGACCCATGGCTCAAGCCGTCTTCCGCTTTTTCGCGGCCGTGCTCTTGTGAGCCGTCTTCTTGGCGGCCGTCTTTTTCGCCGGAGCTTTCTTGGTGGAGGCGGCCTTGTGGGCGGGCTTCCGGCCCCCCTGCTCGACGCTCTGCTTGAGCAGCGCCATCAGGTCCACCACGTTGCTACGGGCTTCCCGGGGCTTGGGCGCCGGCTCGGGGGAGGATTCGAGCTGGCCGGCCTCGACCCGCTTCTCGATCGTCTTCATCAGCTCCTGGCGGTAGGTGTCCTTGTACTTCTCGGGGTCCCAGGCGGAGACCATCCCCTCGACCAGGCGCTCGGCCATGTCGATCTCGCGCTCGCTCACCCCCTCCTTGCCGTGGGGGACGTCGACCTCCGAGGCATCGCGTAGCTCGTGGGCGTAGCGCATCAGCTCCAGGGTCAGCACGTCGCCCCGGGCCACCACGGCGGCGAGGTATTGGCGGGTGCGGATCACCACCTTGGCGATCCCCACCTTCTTGGTGCGGCGCAGGACCTCGCGCAGCAGGGCGTAGGACTTGGCCCCCTTCTTGTCGGGTCCGAGATAATAGGGCTTGTCGAAGTAGAGAGGGCTGATGTCCTCGAGGTCCACGAAGTCGACGATGTCGATCGTCTGCGTGGCCTCGGGGGCGGCGCGCTTGAGGTCCTCGTCGGACATGACGACGTACTGGCCGGGAGAGAATTCGTAGCCGCGGACGGTCTCCTCCCACGGCACCTCCTTGCTGCTCTCCTCGCTCACCCGCTTGTAGTGGATGGGCGACATCGTCTTCTTGTCGAGCAGCTTGAAGCTGATGTCGTCCCGGGTCTCGGCCGAATAGAGGCCCACCGGAATGTTCACGAGGCCAAAGCTGATGCTCCCTTTCCAGATCGCTCGCGCCATTATTTCATCTCCCTCGAAACGCCCTGCGTCGAATCGCCCTCTCCAAAGGGAGGCGGGAACGCAAGATGCATGCCGCGAAGGAATCGTCATGAGCACGATTCACTTTCTTCAGCACCTTTTCGGTCCGCACCTTCACCCCTTGTTCCTGTTCTTTACCGGTCTCGGCACCAGCGCGGTGCTCTGGCCGCTGCTCCTTCTCTACTCCTGGCTGGTTGACCCGGTCTTCGCGCGGCGGCTATCGATCGCCTTCGCCGCGTCCTTCCTCACCAACCGCATCCTCAAGGAGCTGTTCAACACCCAGCGGCCGTTCCAGATCGACCAGTTGGTGAGCACGGCCTCGGCCGAGCGGACCGCCACGGGGCACGGCTTCCCCAGCGGCCACTCCCAGAACGCCGCCACCTTCTATTTCGCCTTCGCCTTCCGCCACCCCCGGCGGTGGCTCTGGATCGCCGCCGGCCTGATCGTGCTGCTGGTGGGGCTGTCGCGGCTCTATCTGGGGGTGCACATGCCGCAGGACGTGGGGGGCGGCTTCATCCTGGGCGCGATCTTCGCCTGGGCCGCGGGGGGCTGGGAAGGCCTGCGCGTCTGGCGGCCGTCCTGGAACGTGCTGATCGGAGCGCTGACCCTCGTCCTGGCCTTCGCGGTCGGCGCGGAGCCGGGCGCCTGCGGTCTGCTGGCGGGGTGCGTGGCCGCGAGCCCCGACTTCACGCCACCGAACACGGCCAAGGGGAGGATCGGGATGGTCCTGGGCGGCGCCGCCGCCATGGCCCTCACCGGGCTCCTGCTCTACTGGCTGCCTGGGAAGCTCTCGCCGGGAATCCAGGATTCGCCCGCCCTGGCCTATCTGCTCTATCTGGCGGCGTCGCTTGTGGGGTTCGGGTTGTGGCCGCGGATCTGGCAGGTCGTCACGGAAAGGAGAGCCCTGGAAGCCCATCCTGTGAGAAGCTAACCCCATGCGCCTCCGCATCGCGAAGCCGAGCACGACGGGCGCCCGGGTCTACCGGGTGGAATCGGGTGAGGTCGAGGAGCGGCCGGACGAGCTCGCGACCGAGGAGCCGTTGGAGATCCGTCTGATCCAGGGGGACCGGCGCCGGACAGTGGCGGTCACCATGCGCACCCCCGGCGCGGACCTGGAGCTGGCGCTCGGGTTCCTCTTCGCCGAAGGGGTGATCCATGGCCCTGAGGAGGTGCTGCGGGTCGCGCCCTGTGCCGAGCCGGGAGAGGCCTGCGCCAACATCGTGGAGGTCGAGCTGGCGGAGGACGTCCCGGCCCCGGAGCTCGCCGGGCTGGAGCGCCACTTCTTCGCCACCAGCGCCTGCGGCGTCTGCGGCAAGGCGGGGCTCGAGGCCCTGGAGCTCCGCGTCACGGCGGCGGTCCCGCCGGGACCGGAGGTCTCGCCCGAGCTCATCGCGGCTCTGCCGGCGCGGCTGCGCGAGGCCCAGGGGCTCTTCACCGCCACCGGCGGCCTCCACGCGGCGGCCCTCTTCGAGCCGGACGGCAACCTCCTCGCCGTCCGCGAGGACGTGGGGCGGCACAACGCCCTCGACAAGCTGATCGGCTGGGCCTTCGGCGAAGGGCTCCTGCCGCTCCACCGCCATCTGGTCCTGGTCAGCGGCCGGTCCAGCTACGAGATCCTCCAGAAGTGCCTGGTGGCGGGCGTGCCCGTCATCTGCGCCGTCTCCGCCCCCAGCAGCCTCGCCGTGGAGCTGGCGGACCGCTTCGGCCTCACCCTCATCGGCTTCCTGCGCGGCGACCGCTTCAACATCTACAGCGGCGCCGGGCGGGTGGCCGGGGTCGCGGCGCGGCCGGCGTTGCCGATCTTGTAAAGCCTGTAAAAAGTTCATGGTGCGGGGCCCC
>JAICSG010000404.1 GCA_025937035.1 Thermoanaerobaculia bacterium
CCCCTGACCCCCAACGGCAAGGTGGACCGCTTCGCCCTGCCTACCCCTGAGGCCCGCGAGGGGACCGCCGCCGAGGCCCCCCGCTCGCCCATCGAGGAGCTGGTGGCAGGTCTCTGGGCCGAGACGCTGGGGCTGAGCCGGATCGGCCTTCACGACGACTTCTTCGAGCTCGGCGGCTACTCCCTGCTGGCCATCCGCCTGCTGGCCCGCCTGCGCGCCGCCACCGGCCTCGAGCTCCCCCTGCGCGCCCTCTTCGCCCACCCCACGGTGGCCGCCCTGGCGGCCGAGGTCGAGCGCGGCCTGCAGGCTCACGGGGCCGCGGCGCTGCCGCCCATCGAGCCCGCCGGCGCCGGCGGCGACGCCCCGGCCTCCTCGGCCCAGGAGCGGCTCTGGTACTTCCACCAGCTCGACCCCGGCGGCTCGGTGCTGAACGTGCCGCACCCCCTCCGGCTGACCGGCCCGCTGGATCCCGCCGCCCTCGCCGCGGCCCTCACCGAGATCGCCCGCCGGCACGCCTCCCTGCGCGCCTCGTTCGTCTACGGCGAGGCGGGGCTCCGGCAGCGGATCGCGCCGCCCGCGGCGGTGGAGCTCCCCGTGACCGATCTCGGCGCCCACCCTCCGGCCGTCCGGGAGGAGGAGGCCCGCCGCCTGGTCCGCGAGGAGGCCCGCCAGCCCTTCGATCTGGCGGTGGCGCCGCTCTGGCGCGCCCGCCTGCTCCGCCTGGGGGAGGAGGACCACCGGCTGCTCCTCACCTTCCATCACACCATCGCCGACGGCTGGTCGCTCGACCTGCTGGACCGCGAGCTCGCGGCCCTCTACTCGGCCCGGACGGACGGCGGCGCCCCCCTGCCCGAGCCCGCCCTCCAGTACACCGACTTCGCCGTCTGGCAGCGCCGCTGGCTGAACGACGAGACCCTGGCCTCCCAGCTCGCCTACTGGCGCCGCCAGTTGGCCGGGGTGCCCACGGTGCTCGACCTCCCCACGGACCGCCCGCGCCCGCCCCGCCAGAGCTTCCGGGGGGAGGTGCTGCTCCAGCCGCTCCCCACCGACCTTTCCAGGGCGATCGCGGAGCTGGGCCGCCGGGAGGGGGCCACCCTCCTGATGACCGCCCTGGCCGCCTTCGCGGCCCTCCTCGGCCGCTACACCGGCCGCGAGGACATCCTCCTCGGCTCGCCGGCCGCCAACCGGCACCACCCGGGGACCGAGGGGCTCTTCGGCTTCTTCGTTGGCAATCTGGTCCTGCGGCTCGACCTCTCCGGGGACCCCACCTTCCGCGAGCTGCTGCACCGGGCCCGCCAGACCGCCCTGGGCGCCTACGCCCATCCGGACGTCCCCTTCGAGCGCCTGATCGAGGAGCTGGACCCGGCCCGGGACAAGAGCCGCGGCCCCCTGGTGCAGGTGATGCTCTCGGTCCAGTCCGTCCCCGGCGAGCCGGCCCGCTTCGCCGGCCTCTCCGCCGAGGTGCTCGACGTCCACACCGACACCTCGCAGTTCGACCTCTCGCTCTTCTTCCTGGACGGCCCGCGGGGTCTCACCCTGGAAGCCGAGTACGCCACCGATCTCTTCGAGCGATCGACCGTGGAGCGGATGCTGGCGCAGCTCTCCGCCCTGCTCGCCGCCGTGGTGGCCGATCCCGACCTCCGGCTCTCCGCCCTGCCGGCGGAGATCGCGCCCCCGGCCCGCGCGGCGGCCGTGGCACCTGTAGAGACGCCGGCCGAGGCGCCGCCCCCCGCCAGCCCGGAGGAGGAGCGGGCCCGCCGCCAGGCCCTGATCGCCGAGCGCCGGGCCCGCCTGGCCGCCGATCAGAAGGAGCTGCTGGCGGCCCGTCTGCGGAGAGCGAAGTGAGCTCAACGGATCGGGAGGAACGGGAAGCCCGCCTGGCCGAGCGCCGGGCCCGTTTCTCCGCCGAGCAGCAGAGCCTGCTGGAGCAGCGCCTCCGGGCCCGGGCCCCCCGGACGGAGACGGCCCCTGCGCCCACCTCCCTGGTGGCCATCCAGCCCGCCGGCTCCCGCCCGCCCTTCTTCTGCGTCCACCCGGCCGGCGGGGACGTGCTCTGCTTCCAGGCCCTCTCCCAGCACATGGGCGCCGGCCAGCCCTTCTACGGCCTCCAGTCGCGCGGCCTGGGAGCGGGGGAGCAGGAGCTGGAGAGCATCGAGGCCATGGCCGCCGCCTACCGGGAGGAGATCGTCCGCGCCGCGCCCGGCCCCTACCACCTGGGCGGCTGGTCGCTGGGCGGCGCCGTGGTCTACGAGCTGGCCCGCCAGCTCGCCGCCGAGGGGAAGCCCGTGGCCCTGCTGGCGATCCTCGACGCCACCCCCGGCCCCTGGCCGGACGCCGGCCCCGAGCTCGACGAGGGGGACGACGTCTACTGGCTGATGGAGATCGCCGACTACCTGCGCCGCCTCTGGGGCTTCGACCTCGGCCTCTCCGCCGACGCCCTCCGCGCCCTCGATCCCAAGGAGCGGACCCGCCGCTTCCTCGCCGCCCTGAAGAGCACCCCGTTCGCCACGGCGGGCCCGGAGCCCCTCCGCCGGCTGCTCGACGTCTTCAAGGCCAACGTGCGCGCCTTCCGGCGCTACCGGCCGGCCCCCTACCCGGGCCCCGTCACCCTGTTCCGCCCCGCGGAGGCCGAATCCCCGTCTGACCCCACACTCGGCTGGGGCGCCCTCGCGCCGCGGGTCGACATCGAGACCGTCCCGGGCGACCACATCACCGCCTTGGCCGAGCCCCACGTGCGGGCCCTCGCCGAACGGCTGCGCGCCCGCATCGACCGAAGTGATTCCACGAAAGAGACTGAATGAAAAGGCGCCTCTGGAAAATCCTGCGCTGGACCCTTGTTGTCCTGGCGGTGCTGATCCTCGCCGCCGGGCTGGTCTTCTACTTCCTCGTGCGCCGCGGCTGGCCCGAGGTCGACGGCCGCCTGGCCGCGCGCGGCCTCCAGGCCCCGGTCGAGATCGTGCGCGTCGAGCCCGGCGTCCCCCACATCTACGCGCAGAACGATCACGACCTCTTCTTCGCCCAGGGGTACGTCCACGCCCAGGACCGGCTCTGGCAGATGGAGTTCAACCGCATCGTGGGCCAGGGGCGGCTGGCCGCCCTGTTCGGCGAGGGGGCCCTGGAGATCGACCGCTACATCCACGTTCTGGGGATCGTCCACGCCGCCGAGCGCGACTGGCAGGTCCTCTCGCCCGGCACCCGCGCCGCCCTCACCGCCTACGCCGACGGCGTCAACGCCTATCTCGCGACCCATCGTGGCCGGTTGCCGGTCGAGTTCACCCTGCTCGGCGTCGATCCCCAGCCCTGGACGCCCATCGATTCGCTGGCCTGGGGCAAGCTGATGTCCCTGAACCTCAGCCAGAACCACCTCTTCGAGATCCTGCGCTCCCACCTCATCGCCAGGCTCGGCGAGCCCGTGGCCCGGCGGCTGATGGCCCCCTACCCGGCGGACGGGCCCGTGATCGTCCCCCCGGGCGCCCACGGCTACGCCGATTTCACCCCGGCCCACCGGGACCGCACCCGCCTCGCCCTCCTGCCGGGCCTGAGCATGATCTCCGGTATCGGGCAGGCCTGGGGGAGCAACGGCTGGGTGGTGGCCGGGAGCCGCACCGCCAGCGGGCGGCCGCTGCTGGAGAACGACACCCATCTCGGCCTCCAGCTCCCCTCGGTCTGGTACCAGGTGGGCCTCCACGGCGGCGGTTACGACGAGGCCGGCTTCTCCTTCCCGGGCATGCCCTACGTGGTCATCGGCCACAACCGGCGCATCGCCTGGGGGATCACCAACCTCTGCGGCGACGTCCAGGACCTCTACCTGGAGAAGCTCGACGATCCCAAGAACCCCCGGCGCTATGAGTACCAGGGGCAGTGGCGCGACCTGGTCCTCAGGCGCGAGGAGATCCCCGTCAAGGGCAAACCCGCCGTCACCCTCGTGGTGCCGGAGACCGTCCACGGGCCGATCGTCAACGCCGCCATCCCCGAGCTCAAGGGGAGCCCGCCCGTGGCCCTGCGCTGGCCCGCCTTCGGCGGCACCCGCCTGATCGACGGCCTGGCGGCCCTCAACCGGGCCACCGACTGGCCCTCCTTCCATCAGGCCCTGGAGGCCTGGGAGACGCCGAGCGTCAACTTCGTCTACGCGGACATGGACGGCCACATCGCCTACCAGTCGACCGGCCGCATCCCCATCCGCGCCGCCGGCCACCAGGGGCTGGTGCCCGTCCCCGGCTGGGACGGCCGCTCCGAGTGGCAGGGGTTCATCCCCTACGAGCAGATGCCTAGATCGGTCGATCCGCCGTCGGGCTTCATCGTCACCGCCAACAACAAGGTGGTGGGGGATGACTATCCGTACTCCATCGCCTACGACATGGCCGACCCCTACCGGGCGCAGCGCATCACCGAGCTCCTGGCCGCCGGGCACCGCTTCACCCCGGCCGGCATGCGCGCCATCCAGGCCGAGACCCTCGGCATCCCCTCGGCCGCCCTGCGCCCCTACCTGCTGGCCGTCAAGCCGGCGGACGAGCGCGAGCGCAAGGCCCTCGACGAGGTCCGCCGTTGGGACCTCCGCTACGAGCCGGGATCGGCCGGCGCCTCCATCTACGAGGCCTGGTACTGGCACCTCCTGGGCGACATCCTGAGCGACGAGCTGGGCCCGGACGTGATGACCGAGTACCGCAACGTGGCCCTGAGCCAGGTGCCGCCCATCATCGACCTGATGACCCGGCCGGACGATCCGCTGTTCGACGACAAGCGAACCCCCGCCATCG
>JAICSG010000119.1 GCA_025937035.1 Thermoanaerobaculia bacterium
ATGCGTGCTGCAGCCAAGGGGTTACTTCCTCTGAGCGCCTCCTTGGCCCGGTCGAGCAACTCTAAGGCTTCTGAGAATCGCCGTTCCGCGCGCCGGAGAGAGGCCTCCAGATCAAGCATCCGCCACTCGGGAAGTGGGTCGGCGTCTGAGACCGATCCGGCTTTCCAGAGCTTCCAGGCCCTGGCAAAGGCCTTGTCGGCTCCGGCGAAGTCGTTGGCGACCCGGCGGGCGTTGGCGAGGTGGGCCCAGCAGAAGCCTTCGAGGCGCGAGCGCCAGCCTGGCCCGCCCGGAGACTTGGTGGCGATGAGCACGGCGAGGTCCGCCAGATGGAGGGCTTCGTCCGGCTTGTGGGCCGCCGCCCGGATGCTCGCCTCGCAGACGTGCACCGCCAGCGCCCAATTCTGGAAAGCCGGGAAGGCCGTGACCTGGTCCCGCTGGTCCTGGCGCGGCAGGGCCTTCAGACGCGTCCAGAGCTCCCGCGCCTGCCGCCGGTCCACGTCGGCCTTCCGCTCCCGCCTCTGCCGGGTCATCCCATGCCGGACCCCGTCCAGGAAAATCGCCGTCGCGGCCAGGGAGCTCCGGTGGATGGCGCTCAGCTCCTCGGAGGTGAGGTCCACAGGCGATGAGGGCTCCCGCGGCTCCAGGGGATCGAGCCAGCGATGGAGGTCCAGCAGCGCGTCGACCAGGACCGGCGGATATCCGAGCGCTCCGGCCATGGTGATCAGGTGCTCGCGGGAGAGCCGTCTTTCGCCCGTTTCATAGCGGGAGATCTGGGTGCGGTCGGCCCAACCCAGCCGATCGGCCAGCTTCGCCTGCGTCCAGCCGCGTCTGGAGCGCAGGTACAGAAGAACCAAGGCTTCGGCGGACGGCGGCTTCCTTTCCTTGCGTGACGCCATGGAGCTCCTCTCTCCTCCCGGTCCGGTGATGGTCGCGGCTTTTCGACAAAAGTCCCTGATCGGGGACAGTTTATACGAGCTTGAAGTTGCTTGTTGAAGGAAAGTAGGGGCAAGCCCGAGGGAGCTCCGGGTTTCCGGGCCTTGACTTCCCTCACCCGGACGGGCAACGCTGTCCGTCGCCTGGATGATGACAATCAAACCCAACCCCGACAGCGGGCTGGTGGCCCGGCGGGTGATCGCCTATGGGGCGGTCGTCCTCGGCTGCCTCGCTCTGGCTCCGTGGGCCGACCGGCTGGACTGGATCGGCAACGCCTACATCCACTCCCTGCACGAGATGGCGGCCGTGATGCTCGCCCTCGGGGTGGCGGTGATCTCGCTGGTCCGCTTCCACAGCCGGAAGAGCGACACCTATCTGCTGATCGGCGCGGCCTTCCTGGGCGTCGCCTTTCTCGACGGCTATCACGCGGTGCAGGCCTCCGACCTGGTGGCGACGACGGGGCCACCCTGGAGCTGGCTCGCCTCGCGGCTGTACCTGGCGGTCTTTCTGTGGTGGAGCGCGCCGACGCGGCGCTGGGTGCCCGACGAGGCGCGGCTCGACGAGCGGCGGGTCTATCTGCTGGTGGGAGCGGTCACGCTCGCCTGCTTCGCGTTCTTCACCTTCACGCCCCTGCCGTCCGCCTATCTCCCGGAGCTCGTCCTGCACCGGCCGGCCGAGCTCCTGCCGGCGCTCTTCTTCCTGCTGGCGTTCGTGCGCCATCTGCGGTGGGGGCGCTGGCGGCAGTGGACCTTCGAGCACTGGCTGATGCTCTCCCTGCTGGTCGGGCTGATGGGGCAGGTCGCCTTCATGCCCCTCTCCGCGCGGCCGTTCGACGCGTCGGCCGAGTCGGGCCACCTGGCGAAAAATTTGAGCTATCTCTGCGTTCTGGCGGGCCTGCTGGGCAGCATGTACTCCCTGTTCCGGCAGGCGGACGAGAGCGCCGCCACGCTCGCCCGGGTCAACGCCAAGCTGCAGGCGGAGATCGACGAGCGCACGCACGCCGAGGCCGAGCGCGACCGGTTCTTCGACATCTCGCAGGAGATGCTCTGCATCGCCGGGCTGGACGGCTATTTCAGGCAGCTCAATCCGGCCTGGGAGAAGGTGCTCGGCTGGACGATCGAGGAGATGAAGTCGCGGTCGTCGCTGGAGCTCATCCACCCCGACGACTGGGCCCTGACGAAGGCCGAGGGGCAGCGGCTCCGCCTGGGGGGCGGATCGCGGAGCTTCGAGAACCGCTACCGGACCAAGGCCGGCGACTACCGCTGGCTCTCCTGGCGGGCGGTCGCCTCGCTCGACCGCGGGCTGATCTTTGCCATCGCCCGCGATGTCGAGGAGGAGAAGCGGGTCGCGCAGCTGAAGAACGATTTCGTGTCCGTGGTCAGCCACGAGCTGCGGACGCCCCTGACCTCGATCCGCGGCTCGCTCGGGCTGATCGCCGGCGGGGTGGCCGGGGAGCTGCCGGAGAAGGCGCGCTCGCTGGTCGAGATCGCGGCCAAGAACTGCGAGCGGCTGGTGCGTCTGATCAACGACATCCTCGACGTCGAGAAGGTCGAGTCGGGCAAGATGGGCTTCCACCTCGCGGCGATCGAGCTGACGCCGCTGATCGAGCGGGCGGTGGAGGACAACCGCGCCTACGCGGAGGGGTATGGGGTCGAGCTGCGGATCAGGGCCACGGCCGCGGGAGCGCGGGTCTGGGGGGACCCCGACCGCCTGCTGCAGGTGATGACGAACCTGATCTCGAACGCCGTCAAGTTCTCGCCGCGCGGGGGCGCGGTCGAGATCGTCACCGAGCGGGGGATGGGCGACGTGCGGATCTCGGTGACCGACCACGGCCGCGGCATCCCGCCGGACCTCAGGCCGCGCATCTTCGAGAAGTTCGCCCAGGCCGACTCTTCCTCGACGCGCGAGAAGGGGGGGACGGGTCTGGGCCTGAGCATCTCCCGCGCCATCATCGAGCGCCATCACGGGCGGATCGGGTTCACCAGCGAGCCGGGGGTGGCGACGACGTTCTTCTGCGATCTGACGGAGTGGGGGGCCGTGATGGACGGGGCCGTCCCGGAGGCCGGGGACCGGCCGCGCATCCTGGTCTGCGAGGACGACCGCGACGTGGCCCGCCTGCTCGGCCTGATGCTGGAGCGCGAGGGGTATCAGACCGACGTGGCCCACGACGCGACCGAGGCCCGGCGGCTCCTGCGCGAGCGCTCCTACGCCGCCCTCACGCTCGACCTCGTGCTGCCGGACCAGGACGGCGTCACGCTGATCCGCGAGCTGCGGCGGGAGGAGGCGACGAGCCGGCTGCCGATCGTGGTGGTCTCGGTCCGCGCCGAGGAAGGGGCGGCGGAGCTGAACGGCGGCGCCCTGGGGGTGGTCGACTGGCTGGTCAAGCCGATCGACGAGGACCGTCTGATGGCGGCCGTGGAGAGGGCGGTCCAGGGCCCGTTCAGCGACCGGACGCGCATCCTCCACGTGGAGGACGATCCCGATCTCCAGCGGGTGGTGGCGGCGATCGTCGACGGCGACGCCCGCGTCGAGCAGGCGCTCAACCTGGCCGAGGCCCGGGAGCGGCTGGCCCGCGAGCGCTTCGATCTGGTGATCCTCGACCTCGCCCTGCCCGACGGCTCGGGGCTGGAGCTGCTCCCCTCTCTCGGCAGCCTCGATCCGCCCACGCCGGTGCTGATCTTCTCGGCCCACGAGGTGGACAAGGCGGTGGCCGGCCGGGTCGCCGCCGTGCTGGTGAAGTCCCAGACCTCGAACCGTGAGCTCCTTGAGCGCATACGTCTGGCGCTAAAAGGAGCATCTTCCCGATAGAGCAATTTCCTTATAGACTACGTCTGGTCATTCCAAAAAGACCAGGCAATCTGGGGATCGACCCCAGGATTGCAACATCCACTGAAAGGATGTGTGCCATGCGTATGAAGTCTGTTTTCAAGCTGTGCCTCGGTGCCCTGATCGCGGTTTCGGCGATGCTGACCCCGAAGACGACTCACGCCGGGAATCTGTGCATCCTCAGCTTCACGAACCAGAGCGGCGCCACCTGCACCTACGCCGGCATCCAGGGAAACTGCTGCATCTACACCAGCGACGACGGCAGCCACTGCGACAAGATCTGCAACCCGCCGGCCTGAGAAGGACCCAAGCCCTTTCGCACAGCTTGGCTTTCGCCCGCCGCCCTCGGGGTACCCGGAGGGGCGGGCGCACCTCTGCCGGTCTCCCCGGATGCCGTTGAAATTCCAAATTCCGTTCGCGAGTCGCTGGGAAGCGGATTCTCTCGTCGTTAAATAAATCAGCGAGAGAGATTTGACATATCGAATCTTATCTATATAATCCGCCGCGGTCCTGAGGATGGGGCCTGCGACCCGGCGATGTAGCCCGGATCGCATCTGATGTGAAAGGAAGTAAAGATGTCGAAGAGCATTCTCAAGCTTGGTCTCGGTACTCTGATCGCCCTCTCGACGATGCTGGCTCCGGCGGCGAGCCACGCGGCCAACCGCCTTTGCCTCTACAGCTTCACGAACCAGACCGGGCAGACCTGCACCTACGCGGGCACGCAGGGCAACTGCTGCGTCTACACGGCCCCCGACGGCAGCCACTGCGACAAGATCTGCAACCCCCCGGCCTGAGAACGGCCCTAATCCCGTAAGACAACCCGATTCCGCCCGCCGCCCTTGGCTTCATAGAGGGCGGCGTCGGCGGCTTCCACGAGATCCTGGGCGGTGGGGCGGGCGGGGTAGACGGCCACGCCGCAGCTCAGGGTGGCGCTCATCTCGCGGCCTCCCACCAGCAGGCGCAGGCGGGAGAAGCTGTCGCGGATCTCGTCGAGCACCCGGCGGGCCGTGGGGCCGTCGGTGTGGGGGAGGAGCACGGCGAGCTCGTCCCCGCCGTAGCGGCCGAGCACGTCGGAGCGGCGCAGGCGCTGGCGCAGCAGGCGGGCGAGGCTCTTCAGCAGGCGGTCGCCGCTGGTATGGCCGAAGGCGTCGTTGATCGACTTGAAGCGGTCGACGTCGATCATCGCGTAGGCCACTTCCCACCCCTCCCGGTCGGCGCGGGAGAGCTCGATCTCGGTCTGCTGCTTCAGATGGCTGTGGTTGAGCAGGCCGGTCAGGCCGTCGTAGGCGATGCGGGTGGCGAGCAGCCGGCCGCGCCGGGCCCGGGCCTTCACGGCCGCCACTAGATGCCCGGTGGCGATCGGCTTGGTGAGGAGCTCGTCGCCGCCGGCGTTGATGGCGGCGATCTGCTGCGCGAGCCCCTCCTCGGCCGAGAGATAGATGATGGGGGTGCCGATGGTCCCCTCCTGCTGGCGGAGCACGGCGGCGAGCTCCGGGCCCGTGCAGCCGGGCATGTAGAGGTCCATCAGGATCAGGTCGGGCTGCAGATGGGAGAGCGGCGCCATCACCACCATGGGATTGCTCTCGATGACCACCTTCATGCCCGCCTCTTCGAGCGCCCGCGCGTAGAGGGTGGCCATCTCGGCGTCGTCTTCCACGATCAGCACGCGGTAGGGGTCCGCCGGGCTGCCGCCGGTCAGCCGGTCGACCGTCTCGGCCAGCAGGCCGGCCTCCACGGGCTTGGTGAGGTAGGCGTCGCCCCCCAGGCGCACGGCCTCCAGACGGGCCGCGAGGTCCCCGCGGGAGGAGAGGAAGATCCGCTTCGGAGTCTCGTGGACGGGGCCGAGGCCGGCGAGTTGGCCGGCGTTTTCAGGGCCTGGCTTCTCCCAGTCGAGGAGGACGGCGGTGGGGGGGCGGCGTGAGATCTCCTCGCACAGGGGGGCGAGGCTGGCGAAGGCCCGGACCTCGAAGCCGAAGGGGCGGAGCTGGAGGCCGATGAGGTCACGGAGCCCGGGGTCCTCCGACCAGAGGTAGAGGAGCCCCTCCTCGCCGGCGGTCGGCCCCCGTTCCGGTGAGGCCCCGGCCGCGGTCTCCAGGGGGCGCTCGGCGAGGTCGCGCAGGCGGGTGAGCAGCTTCTCGACCTCGGCGGCCTCCGGGGGGGAGCCGCCGTCGAGGGAGGCCTTGAGCAGGCCTTCGAGCTGGCGGGAGATCTCGCTGACCTCGGGGACGCCGAAGGTGGCGCCGGCGCCGGCGAGCGAGTGGGCCAGGCGGTGGAAGGTGCGCAGGGGCTCGAGCCCCCAGCCGGCGTCGCGGGCGGCGTCGCGGGCCGCCTCGACCTCGGAGACCCGCGCCGGCAGCCGGTAGGCGAAGTAGCGGCGCAGATCCTCGGCGACGTTGCGCTCCCGTGGGGCCGTCATACTCTCAGGGGCTGAGGGAGCGCCAGATGGTCTGGACGGTCTCCGCGAGGGTCATGGGATCGAAGGGTTTGGCGATCACGTCCACCGCGCCCATCTGCCGGTAGCGGGCGATCTCGTGCGCCTGGACGCGCGCCGTCATGAACACGACCGGGACGTCGCCCGACGGGAGCTGCCGCAGCGCGGTGAGGGTGGCCGGGCCATCCATCCCCGGCATCATCACGTCGAGCAGCACGAGGTCGGGGGAGATCTCGCCGAAGCGGGCGAGGGCCTCGGCTCCGGAGCCGCAGGAGACGACCGAGAAACCGCCGAGCGATTCGAGGGCCATGGTGGCGACGACCTGGATGTCCGGATCGTCCTCCACGAAGAGGATCCGGCGCAGGGGTGGAGCTTGCATGCTTCTTCTTTCATACCAGAGAGGCCGCGGCGCGGCAAGGCGGAGAGGCTGATACAATTCGGAGTCTACGGTCCAAACGCAATGCCCGGCGATCCTCTCCAGAAGGGAACCTCCGACCGCCGCGTCCTCGCCGTCGAGGACGATCCGGATCTGCTGCGCCTGATCTCCCGCGAGCTCCAGGGGGCCGGCTTCACCGTCTGGGCCTGCCCGTCGGCCGAGGAGGCGCTGGAGACCCTCGGCCGCAAGGGGCTCCCCCATCTGGCCCTGGTGGACATCCTCCTGCCCGGGCTCGACGGCATGGAGCTCGCCCGCCAGGTCCATGAGTGGAGCGATCTGCCGATCATCATGCTCACCTCGGTCGACGAGGAGGAGACGGTGGTGCGGGCGATCGAGCGCTTCGCCGAGGACTACATCCGCAAGCCGTTCAAGCCGCGGGAGATGGTGGCCCGGGTCGAGCGGGTGTTCCGCCGCATCGGCGATTTCGCCTACACCTTGCAGCCGGTGGTGCGGGTGGACGACCGGCTGTCGATCGACTTCGCGCACCAGCGGGCGATGACCGCCGGCCGCGAGGTGACCCTGACCTCGACCGAGACGAAGCTCCTCTACGTCCTCCTGCGCAGCGCCGGCCGGGTGGTGGCGACCGACTTCCTGCTGCGGCGGCTGTGGCCCTCGGACGAGGTCTTCGAGGACACCCTGCGCGTCCACGTCCACCGGCTTCGCTCGAAGATCGAGCCCGAGCCCTCCCGCCCCCGCTACGTGCTGACCGAGCGGGGCTCGGGCTACCGTTTCCCCGCCGCGGCGTCGTGAGGCTCCCGCTCTCGTTCCCGCGTCCGCGCCTGCTGACCCGGGTGGCCCTGGCGCTCGCCGCCGTGGGGCTGCTGCCGCTCGCCATCGCCTATTTCGGTCTGGTGAAGGTGAACCGGGACGCCTTGTTCGATCAGGTGCTCAACACCCACGCCCTGGCGGCGCGCACGGCGGCGGCCCGGGTCGAAGCGTTCCTGGAGGCCCGGCTCTCGCTGGCGCGCGGGCTGGCGGCGAGCCGGGCGCTGGCCGATCCGCGCTCCCCCGCGGCGCAGGAGCTCCTCGCCGGCAGCCTCCAGGCCTGGTCGGACCTCAACGTCGAGGCGGTGGCGGTGGTCAACGCTGAAGGGCAGGAGGTGGTGCGGGCCCAGCTCAAGGGGATGTCCCCCGCGGTGACGGCGGCGCTCCGGCTCGCCGGCGCCGGGCCGGTGGCGGCCCTGCCGGGCGAGCAGCCGCCGGTGATCCGGGTCGCCGCGCCGCTGTCGGACGGAACGGGGTCGGTCGTGCTGGCCTGCGGCGGCGTGGCCCTCCAGGACGTGGCGCACCCCGACGAGCTGGGCGGCGAGGCCGAGCTGGCGGTGGCCGACGGGGCACGGCGGGTGGTGGTGGGGGAGGCCAGCTCCCTCGCCCCCTTCCCCCGCTCCCTGGTCGACGCCGCGCTGGCCGGCCGGGTGGCCGGCGCCGGCCGCTTCCCGGGGGCCCATGGGGAGGAGGTCCTCGGCGCCTACGCGCCGGTGCCGCTGGCGGGCTGGGTGGCGCTGTCGAGCCAGCCGGCGCGGGTGGCCGAGGCGGTGGCCCTGCGGCAGCGCCTGCAGTCGGTCAAGGCCCTCGGCGCGGCGCTGCTGCTCATCGCCCTCCTCCTCGCGGCGGCCTGGGCCGCCGTGGTGCGCCCCGTCCGCCAGCTAGCCCGCGAGCAGCGGGAGCTGGCGGGAGCGCTGCCGGCGCCCGCCGGGCGGGACGAGATCGACGACCTCCGGAAGAGCTTCGAGGCCCTGCGGCGGGGTCTCGCCGAGCGGCGGGCGCTCGACGATGTCTTCCTCGGCCGCTATCAGGTGATCGAGCTGCTGGCGACCGGCGGCATGGGCGCCGTCTTCCGCGGCTGGGATCCCAAGCTCCAGCGCCCGGTGGCCCTGAAGACCCTGCGGCTCGCCGGCGGCGACCTGCCGGCCGAGAAGCGGGCGCAGCGCATCGAGCAGCTCGTTCACGAGGCGGTGACCACGGCCCGCTTCAGCCACGCCAACGTGGTGGCGGTCTACGACGTGGCGGAGTCCCCCGAGGGGGCCTACATCGCCATGGAGCTGGTGGACGGGATCAGCCTCGAGCGGCTCCTTTTGCAGCGCGGGCGCCTGCGGCCGGAGGAGGTGATCCCGCTCGGCGCCGCGGTGGCCCGGGGCCTCGCCGCCGCCCACGCCCGGGACGTGGTGCACCGCGACGTCAAGCCGGCCAACGTGCTGCTCGGCCACGACGGCTCGATCAAGGTGACCGACTTCGGCATCGCCGACCTCGTGGCCGCCGCCACCCAGACCGACGGCCTGGTCTACGGCACGCCGGGTTACCTGCCGCCCGAGGCCCTGC
>JAICSG010000002.1 GCA_025937035.1 Thermoanaerobaculia bacterium
GCGAGGTGGCCCTCGCCACCTACGCGCACCAGGACGTGCCGTTCGACCGCGTGGTCGCCGCGCTCCAGCCGGAGCGCAGCCTGAGCCCGTCGCCCCTGTTCGATGTGTTGTTCGTCCTGCAGAACGCGTCGGCCAACGTCCACGAGGGCCGGCCGGCCCGGGTGGGGGAGGAGGAGCTCGTCATCGAGCCTTTCCCCTTCAGCACCGGGGCCTCCCGCTTCGAGCTGGCCCTGTTCATGACCGACGTGGAGGGGGCCGTCCGCGGGAGGTGGGAATACAGGACCGAGCTGTTCAACCGAGACACCATCTCCAGGCTGTCCCGCCGATTCGAGGCGCTGCTCGCGGCCATCACCGGAAATCCGGACGCGCGGCTGGACGACCTGGAGCACGAGACTCAGGAAGAGAGGATGGAGCGCACTATGGAACAGTTGAAGCAGAAGGAATCGAGCCTCAAGAAATTCAAGAAAATCCAGCCCAAGCCCGTCGACCTCCTCGAAGGCGAGTTGGTCCGGATCGGCCCTCTCCAGCCAGGTCTGGCTTTCCCGGTGGCCTTCCAGCCGAGCTCCGCCGACGTGGACCTGTCCGAGTGGGCGTCGGCCAACCGGGAGGTCATCGAAGAGCAGCTCCGGCGCCACGGCGCCGTGATCTTCCGGGGGTTCAACACCGCGAAACCCTCCGATTTCGAGAATCTCGCCCTGGCGATCTGCCCGGACCTCTACGGCGAGTACGGCGACCTCCCCAAGGCGGACACCGGGGATGTCCTCTATCGCTCCACCCCGTATCCGGCGGACAAGGCCATCCTGTTCCACAACGAGAGCTCCCACACTCCGCGCTGGCCCATGCGGCAGTTCTTCTATTGCGTCAAGGCCGCGCACACCGGCGGCGAGACCCCGCTCGTCGATTGCCGCACGATCTATCAGAAGCTCGATCCCGCGGTGCGTGCCCGCTTCGCCGAGAAGGGGCTGATGTACGTGCGCAACTTCATCGAGGGGTTTGACGTGAGCTGGCAGGACTTCTTCAAGACCGACGACCGCGCGGTGGTCGAGGAGCACTGCCGGGAGAGCTCGATCGGGTTCGAGTGGCGCAATGGCAACCTGCGGATGTGGCAGCTCGCGCCGGCCGTGGTCCATCATCCGGAGACGGGGGAGCCCCTGTTCTTCAATCAGATCCAGCTCCACCACATCGCCTGTCTGGAGGATGAGGTGCGGGAGTCCCTCCTGTCGCTGTTCCCGGAGGAGGATCTGCCGCGCAACGTCTACTACGGGGACGGCTCCCGCATCGAAGACGACCTCGTCCGTGAGATCTGTGATCTCTACTGGCAGACCTGTGTCGCCGCCCCCTGGCAGGAAGGGGACATCATCGCGCTGGACAACATGCTGATCGCCCACGCCCGGAACCCGTTCGCGGGGGAGCGCAAGATCCTCGTCGCCATGGGCCGGATGTTCGAGCGGCGCCAGCTCCAGCAGGTACCGTAGGCCCATGCGGGATATGCCGATCACTCCGGCAGCGGCGCCTCGGCCGCTGCCGGGTTTTTTCCCGAGATCTTCCCGGTCTTCTCTTGCGAGGACGGTCCGCTGATGGAGCTGACCCCCGAGACGGAGCCGTCCGCCGCTCCCCGGAACGACTTGGAGAGGTCGCTCGCCCGCATCTGGTGTGAGGTCCTGGGGCACGAGAAGGTGGGAATCCACGACAACTTCTTCGCCCTTGGCGGCAGGTCGCTGCACATGATCCAACTGCGCGACCGGCTGCTGGCGGATCTCGGGCACGATGTACGGATCGCTGATTTGTTCAAGTATCCGACGATCGCGTCGCTGGCCCAGTCGTGGAGCCCGGTAGATCTCTCCGAGAAGGCGGACCTCGGTCAGATCGAGGAGCAGGCTCAGAAGCAAAGGGAAGCATTGCTGCGGCAGAAGAGAATCGCACGGAGAGGAGATGAGATCCGTGAGCGGTGACGAGTCGGAGATGGACAATCTGAACGGGGTTGCGATCATCGGTATGTCCGGCCGGTTCCCAGGTGCCCCTACGGTGGCGGACTACTGGCGCAACCTGCGGGAGGGGGTGGAATCGATCTCGTTCTTCTCCGAGGAGGAGCTGATCCAGGCGGGCGTCCCGCAGTGGCAGGTGAGCCGGCCGGATTACGTCAAGGCGGCGGCGATGATCGAAGGTATCGATCTCTTCGATGCCGGCTTTTTTGGGCTCAGCCCGCGCGAGGCCGAGACCCTCGACGTGCAGCAGCGCCTTTTCATGGAGTGTGCATGGGAGGCGCTGGAGGTGGCCGGTTACGACCCCGATCGATACAAAGGGCGGGTCGGTGTCTTTGGTGGGAGCTCACTGAGCAACTACTCCCTGGATAATATCTACAAGAATCCAGACGCTTTGAGGTCGGCGAGCCTCATGCAGTGGGTGCTGGGCTTCGACAAGGATTATCTCGCCACGATCACCTCCTACAAGCTGAACCTGCGCGGGCCCAGCCTCAGCGTCCAGACCGCCTGCTCGACGTCGCTCGTTGCCGTGCATCTGGCCTGTCAGAGCCTGCTGACCTATCAATGTGACATGGCGCTGGCCGGCGGTGCCAATATCTCCGTCCCCCAAAAGCAAGGCTATGTCTACTCGGAGGGGAACATCTTCTCCCCGGACGGCCGCTGCCGGGCATTCGACGAAGCCGCCGGCGGTACCATTTTCGGCAATGGCGTCGGTATTGTCGTTCTCAAGAGGCTGGAAGATGCCCTTGCCGAAGGGGATTCGATCGATGCCGTGATCCTGGCCTCGGCGGTGAACAACGACGGCGCCGTCAAGGTAGGTTTCACGGCTCCCGGAGCACAGGGCCAAGCCGAGGTGATCGCGACGGCACAGGCCCTGGCGGGCGTCGACCCGGAGACGATCACGTACATCGAGGCGCACGGCACCGGGACGGCGCTGGGGGACCCGATCGAGATCTCCGCGCTCGAGCAGGTGTTCCGCAACAAAACCCGGAAGAAGGGGTTCTGTGCGATCGGCTCGGTGAAGCCGAATATCGGGCACCTCCACATCGCGGCGGGCGTGGCTGGCCTGATCAAGCTCTCCCTCGCCTTGCGTCATCGGGAGATCCCGCCCAGCCTGAATTTCGAGCGGCCCAATCCGCACCTCGGTCTCGCCGACAGCCCGTTCTATGTCAATACGCGGCTCGCGGAGTGGAAGCCCTCCGGCGGCCCGTTGCGGGCCGGGCTGAGCTCGTTCGGCATCGGCGGCACCAACGCGCACGCCATCCTGGCGGAGGCGCCGGCGCAGGCGGCTTCGGGACCGTCGCGTGCGTGGCAACTGCTGGTCCTGTCGGCGCGGTCGCAAACCGCGCTCGACGCGGCCACCGCACGCCTGGCAGACCATCTGGAGTGCCATCCGGAGCAGAATCTGGCCGATGCCGCCTTCACCCTCCAGGTCGGCCGGAAGCGCTTCGCGCATCGCCGGATCCTGGTCTGCCGCGACCGCGAGGACGCCTTGGAGCTCCTGCGCGGAGACGCGCCGAAGCGGGTCCTGGGCCGGGTCCAGGAACGTGCCGACCGCAGCGTGGCGTTTCTCTTCCCGGGGCAGGGGGCGCAGCACGCCGGGATGGGGCGCGAGCTCTATGAGAGTGAGCCGGTATTTCGCGCCGAGGTGGACCGGTGTGCCGGTCTGCTGGTGCAGCACCTGGGCTTCGACCTGCGGCGGCTGCTCGTTCTGGCAGCGGAGCAGCGGGAGGAGGCGGACGCGCAACTGCGCCAGACCGCGATCGCGCAACCCGCTCTGTTCGTCATCGAGTATGCCCTGGCAAAGCTGTGGGCCTCCTGGGGCATCCAACCCGAGGCGATGAGCGGCCACAGCATCGGCGAGTACACGGCGGCCTGTCTCGCGGGGACGTTCTCCCTCGAAAGCGTCCTGTCCATCGTCGCCACACGGGGGCGGCTGATGCAGAGCCTCCCCCCGGGCGCCATGCTTTCCGTTCCTCTCGACGAGCGGGAGACCGCCGCACGGCTGGACGGCGATCTGGCTCTCGCCGCGGTCAACGGCCCATCCCTCTGCGTGGTCGCGGGTCCCGAAGAGAGCGCCGAGAGGCTCCGCCGGCAGTTGGTGGCGGAGGGGCTCGAGCCCCGGCTGCTGCACACCTCGCACGCGTTCCACTCGCCGATGATGGAGCCGATCCTCGAAGCGTTTGGCCAGGAGGTGGCACGCCATGAGCTGAAAGCTCCACGCATCCCCTTCCTGTCGAATGTCACGGGAACCTGGATTCTGCCGGAGGAGGCCACCGATCCGCGGTACTGGATCCGCCAGTTGCGCCAGACCGTGCGCTTCGGTGCCGCGCTTGAGGAGCTGTTGCGCGAGCCGAGCCGGGTGCTGCTGGAGGTGGGGCCCGGCAGGACCTTGACCACGTTCGCCCGCAGACAGGCGCACGCGCCGGCGGATCGGGTGATGATCCCCTCTCTGCCCCACCCCCAGGAGGGGCAGTCGGCCCTGAGCTTCCTGCTGACCTCCCTGGGCCAACTTTGGATGGCGAACGTGGAGATCGGCTGGAAGGGGTTCTACGCCCGCGAGCAGAGGCGGCGGGTCGCGCTTCCCACCTACCCCTTCGAGCGCCAGCGCTACTGGCTCGAGCCGCCGCGCGACCAGGAGGCGAGGCCGCGCGACCGGAAGCCGCGGACCAAGGCGGACCCGGCGGACTGGTTCTATCTGCCAGTCTGGGGCCAGTCCATGCCCCCTCTCCCGGTGACACCGGGAGCGCTCGCGGCCTCGCGATGGCTGGTGCTGCGGGATGACCTCGGCTTCGGCGACGCCCTGGCCGCGCGTCTGCGGGACGCGGGGCAGGAGGTGATCCTCGTGGCGGCAGGGGCCGGGTTCTCCCAACCGGGGGAAGGGGCCTACGTGCTGGACCAGGACCGGCGGCAGGATTACTCGCAGCTCCTCAGAAGCTTGCTCGCCGCGGATCGGATGCCGGATCGCATCGTTCATCTCTGGAGCCTCACGGAGCCCGGGGGCAAGAGCGATTTTGCAGCGCTCCAGAGAAAAGGTTTCTACAGTCTCCTGTATCTGGCGCAGGCGCTGGGCGAGGTCGGCGCCACCGAGGGGCTGCAGCTGGGAATCGTGGCGAATTCCCTCTGGAGGATCGTCGGTGGGGAGGTGACCGAGCCGGAGAAGGCCACGCTGCTGGGCCCCGCCCGGGTGATTCCCAACGAATACACCGGCCTCTCCTGCCGGACCGTAGAGATCGATCTGCCCGCGGCGGGAGAGCCTCTGGACCGGTGGATCGATCTCCTGCTCGCGGAGCTGGTCTCGGATCGCAGCGAGCGTGAGGTGGCCTACCGGGGTGGCCAGCGCTGGGTCCTGGATGTGAAACCGCTGCGCCTTGAAGGGCCTGGGGCTCCCGGGACCCCCTTGCGGCAGGGCGGCGTCTACCTGCTCACCGGCGGTCTCGGCGGCATCGGGTTGACCCTGGCCGAGAAGCTGGTGCGGACCGTCCAGGCGAAGCTCGTGCTGGTGGGCCGCTCCGGCCTCCCCGCAGAGGAGACGTGGCCGGCCTGGCTTGCCGGGCATGCTGAGGATGATCCGGTGTCCCAGCGGATCCGTGGCGTCCTCAGCCTGCGCGAGGCGGGTGCCGAGGTCCTGCTCGCGCAAGCCGACGTGGCAGATCCCGAACAGGCGGCGGCGGTAGTGCGCCAGGCCCTGGAGCGCTTCGGTGCCCTCCACGGGATCCTGCACGGTGCTGGGGTTGCCGCCGGGGGTCTAATCCAGTTCAGGGCGCCTCAGGATGCCGACGCGGTGATGGCGCCCAAGGTCCGGGGAGCCCTGGCCCTGGCCGCCGCGGTGGCGGACCTGCCGCTCGATTTCTTCGTCCTGCACTCGTCGACAATCGGCCTGACCGGTGATGTGGGACAGGTCGACTACTGCGGGGCCAACGCTTTCCTGGACGCCTTCGCGCACGCCAACACCGCGCGGGGACAGCGCACGTTGGCGATCGACTGGTCCGTATGGAGCGATGTCGGAATGGCGGCGGACGTCGTGAACAAGATGGTGGCGGGTCCCAAGGTCTCGGCCGCGGCATCGCCCGCGCTGCCGGAGAACGGCGGGGAGAGGGTCCATCCTTTGCTCGGCCGCAGGGTCCATGCCTCGGAAGATGAAGAGCTGTTCGTCAACGAGATCAGCCTGGCGTCGCACTGGCTGCTGAGCGAGCACAAGGTCCTCGGCATCCCGGTTCTGCCTGGCGTCGCCTATCTGGAGATGGGCCGGGCGGCCATTGCGGAGCGCGCCGCGGGCCGGACCATCGAAATCCGGGATGTGGTCTTCCGGCAGCTTCTGCACGTCTCCGCAGGGGAGAGCCGGGAGGTGCGAACGTCCTTGCGCCGGAACGGCCATGGGTTCGTCTTCTCGGTGAGCTCGCAACCGAGGATGCGGGCCGGGACGCAGACGGCCTGGATCGAGCATGCCCGCGGCGTGGTGTCCGTGATGGACGGGCCGGAGGAGGCTCCGGCGGCCCTGGAGCTGCCGCTTGCGGATTCCGCGGGGCTCGCTGGACAGGCGGTCGGCGGACCGGAAGGCCGCGTCGCAGGTCCCGTCTTTTGGGGCTCGCGATGGTGCGAGATCCGCGAGCAGCGCCCCGGCGCGGGATATGCGGTCTTCGAGCTCCCCCCCGAACGTGCCGGGGACATGAGGGTTTTCGGTCTCTACCCGCCGTTGCTCGACGTGGCTACGGCCGCGGGTGGGAGCGAGCTGACCGAGGGCTCGTTCCTGCCGCAGGCTTATGGTGCCTTGAGGGTCCGCGGGCCGCTGGAGCGGAGGACCTGGGTACATTTCAAGAAGCTCGACGGAGACCCGCCTCCCGGAGGGACCGTCAGCTTCGACCTCAGTCTCTGTAACGAGGCCGGCCGCGAGTTGGTCCGCATCGAGCGGCTCACGCTGAGGCGGGTGGACGGGACTGAAGAGGCCCTCCAGGAGCCTCCCGCTCCTCCACAGGACGCTGCGCTCTCCTCCTCGCTGACGAAGACCGCGCTGGGGGACGGCATCTCGTCGGAGCTGGGCGGAGATCTTCTGCTGAAGGTCCTCACACGGGTGACTCTGCCGCAGGTCGCGGTCTCGGTGCGGGATCTCGTGGCGGAGATCGAGCGGCTCGGCCGCGCCGCCGAGCCGGCGAAGGAGGCCGCGCCCGCGGCACCGGCCGCCGCCGGCCACGACCGGCCGAGCCTGTCCACCGCCTATGCCGCTCCGCGCAACGAGGCCGAGCGCAAGATGGTCGAGCTCTGGCAGAAGGCCTTGGGATTCGATCAGGTGGGCATCCACGACGACTTCTTCGCGCTGGGCGGCCACTCCATGCTGGCGGTGCAACTGCTGTCTCGCATGCGCGAGGCCTTCCACACGTCGCTCTCCATGGACGAGCTGTTCAGGGCCCCCACGGTCGCCGATCTCTGCGAAGCGATCGCGCGTACGCGGAGCGAGGAGGCGGCAGGGGCTCTGGCGCCTCCCGTCGAGAGGATGGACCGCACCGGCCTTGGCAAGCTGCCGCTGTCGTTCGCCCAACAGCGGCTTTGGGTGATCGAGCAGCTCGATCCGGGGACCGCGGTTTTCAACATCACCCGGGCGCCGCGTCTCCGGGGGCATTTCAATGCCACTGTGCTGCGGCGCGCCCTCCTGGAGATCGCGCGGCGTCACGAGATCCTGCGCACCCATTTCGAGGTGGCAGACGGCGAGGGCGAGCAGGTGATCACGGCGGCCGACGACTGGCTCCTGCCGGTTATCGATCTGCGCGGCCTCCCTCCCGAGATCCGGGAACGCGAGGTGCGCCAGATCGCCCGGGTCGAGGCGGAGCGGCCTTTCGACCTGCGCCGCAGCCCCCTGGCGCGCACCACCGTCGCCCGCTTGGGGGAGGACTGCTTCATGCTGCTCTTCACCGCGCATCACATCATCTTCGACCACTGGTCGGGGCAGGTGTTCGTGGGGGAGCTGATGGTGGCCTACGCGGCGCTCGTCGCGGGACGGCGGCCCGAGCTCCCCGAGCTGCCGGTCCAGTACGCCGATTACGCGCTCTGGCAGCGCCGCTGGATCCAGGGCGAGGTGCTGGAGGAGGGGCTCGCCTATTGGCGCCGGCAGTTGCGCGGTGCGCCCAGCGGGCTGCGCCTGCCGCTCGACCGCCCGCGGCCCGCGGTACCGTCCTACCGCGGCGACTCGTACCCGCTGGCGCTCTCCGAGCCGCTCTCCGCCGCGATCCGCTCCCTGGGCCAGGAGGAGAAGGCGACCCTGTTCATGACGCTGCTGGCCGGGCTCAAGGCGCTGCTCTACCGCCTCACCGGGGACACCGACCTGGTGGTGGGGACACACCTGGCCAACCGGAGCCGGGCCGAGCTCGAGGGGCTCATCGGGTTTTTCATCAACTCCCTGCCGCTGCGTACGCAGCTAACGGGGGGCCTCACCTTCCGCGACCTGCTGCGGCGGGTCCGCGAGGTGGCGCTCGGAACCTATGCCCACCAGGATGTGCCGCTCGACCGCGTTGTCGCCGAGGTGCAGCCGGAGCGCACTCTCAATCCGTCGCCGCTGTTCGATGTGCTGTTCGTAGTGCAGAACTCCACGGGCGGGGTCGAGCAGAGCCCGGAGGCACACGGCCAGATCGTGTCGCAGGGTCTCATCCTGGAGCCGTTCGCCTTCCATTCCGGGATCTCGCGCTTCGATCTGGCCCTGTTCCTGAACGAGGACGATGGGGCGATCCACGGCCATTGGGAGTATCGGACCGAGCTGTTCGACGCGGCGACCATCGCCCGGATGTCTCGCCACCTCGAGACGCTGCTGGCGGCCGCGGTGGCGAGCCCCGATGCCCGGTTGGACGACCTCGAGCACCTGACGGAAGAAGAGCGGGCCGAGCGTGCCATGGAGCATCTGAAACAAAAAGAGACGAGCCTCGGAAAGCTGCGGCGGATCCAGCCTCGGGCCTTGAGCCTGGTGGCGGACGAGGTCTCGTGACGTCAGCGACAGGAGCGCAGTAATGCAGACAGCGATCATGCAGGGTTTCCGTCTCTCCCCGCAGCAACGGCACCTCTGGCCGTTGCTGCAGGGGTCTTCCGTTTTTTCGGCGCAATGCGTCCTGTCGCTGGTAGGCCCCCTCGACGCCGCCGAGCTGCGGCGCGCTTTCGACCGGGTCGTGGCCCGGCACGAGGCACTGCGGACCTGCTTCCGGCGGCGGCGCGGGGAGAAGCTCCCCTTGCAGATCGTGGCCGAGGCGGGCAACGTGGCCTGGCGCGAGAGTGACCTCACGGCCGAAGACCCGGCGGAGTGGAGCGCGGCCTGCACCCGGGCTGCGGCGGACGAGCGGTCCGAGGCCTTCGACCTCGAGGCGGGGCCGCTGCTGCGGCTCCTGCTGCTGCGCGGCGCGGCCGAACGGCATGCGCTGGTGGTCACGCTGCCCGCGCTGGCCGCGGACCCCGCGACGCTCCGCAACCTGCTGCGCGAGGCTGTGGATCTCTATGCCCGCCGGCCCCCCGCGATACTGGATGACGAGGTCGTGCAGTACCTGCAGTTTTCCGAGTGGCAGCAGGAGATGCTGGAGTCCGAAGAGGCTGACGTGGCGGCGCGCGATGACTGGCGCCAGAAGTGTGCCGCCCTGCCGCCTTTTCCGGCTTTGCCTGGAGAGCGCCCGGCCGGCGATCCTGAAGGCTTCGCCTCCGCTCGCCTGCGGCTGCCGGTGGAGCCGGAGCTCGCGACGGCTCTGGAGAGCGCGTCCGCGGCCTGCGGGGTCTCCATCGAGGTCTTCCTGCTCGCCGCCTGGACGCTCACCCTGGCCTGTCTGACCGGTGAGCCCGGGGTGACGGTGCGCGCCGCGGTGGACGGCCGGCCGTTCGAGGACCTCCAGGGGGCTTTCGGTCTGCTCGGTAAGACCCTCCCTCTGCAGACCCAGGTGGAGGACAGCTTCCGCTTCGAAGAGCTGGCGCAGAGAGTGGGCCGGTCTCTGGAGGAGGCCCGCGGCCGGCAGGAGTCCTTCGACAGTGAGGCGGTGAACGGCGCGGGCGAGCGGTTGGACGCCGACGCCGTCGACTTCGAGATGCGGCAGGGCCCTGCCGATCTCGACGGCGGAGGGGTCGCGTTCTCCCTGCTCGAGGAGCACGTCTGCTGGGAGAGATTCAAGCTCAAGCTGCTCGCCCTGCACCGGCAGGATGCCCTGGCTCTCGAGGTCTGGTATGACGAGAGCCGCCTCGGCGCGGCCGAGGCCGGGCGTGTGGCCGCCGCCCTGCGGGCCCTGCTCGCCGCGGCCTCCGCGGAGCCCAAGGCGCGGGTGGGGGACCTCGACCTGCTGGGCGAGGCGGAGCGCAGCGCCTTGCTGGTGGGCTTCAACGCGACCCGGCAGCCGTTTCCGGCCGCGGCCCGCGGCTGGCACGAGCTGTTCGAGGCCCAGGCCGAGTCCACTCCGGAGAGCCCGGCGCTGGCTTGCGGAGGGGAGCGGCTGACCTATCGGGAGCTCAATGCCCGGGCCAACCGCCTGGCGCGCCGCCTGCGGGAGCTGGGGGTGGGGCCCGAGGCGCGGGTGGCGCTGTGGGCGGAGCGCTCGCTGGAGCTCGTCGTGGGCCTGCTGGCGGTCCTCAAGTCCGGCGGGGCCTACGTTCCGCTCGATCCTTCCTTTCCGCCCGAGCGGGTGGAATCCATGCTGGCCGACGCCGGAGCCCGGGTCGTGCTGGCGCAGTCGGCGCTGCTCGGATCCCTGGATCTGCCCGCGGCCCAGGTCGTGCCGCTGGACGATCCCGACGGTCTGGCCGGCCTGGATGACAGCAATCTGGGGGTCGCGGTCGAGGGGGAGAGCCTGGCCTACGTCCTCTTCACCTCGGGCTCCACGGGGCGGCCGAAAGGTGTGGCCGTGGAGCACCGGCAGCTGGTGGACTATGTCCTGGGTGTGGTGGAGCGCCTGGAGATCGGCGCCGGGTGGAGCTTCGCGGTCGTCTCCACCTTCGCGGCCGATCTGGGGAATACCGCCATCTTCCCGGCGCTGACCACGGGGGGGTGTCTGCACGTGGTCCCGGCGGCGCGCGCTTCGGACCCCGATGGTCTGGGCGCGCTCTTCGCCGCGGAAGGGATCGACTGCCTCAAGATCGTGCCCTCGCACCTCGGAGCTCTCCTGTCCGGTACGGAGCCGGCGCAGGTGATTCCGCGCCGTCTGCTGGTGCTGGGAGGCGAGAAAGCGAGCTGGGAGCTGATCCGCGAGCTGCGCCGGCTGGCGCCCGGCTGCCGGGTGGTCAATCACTACGGCCCCACGGAATCGACGGTCGGAGCCACGGCACGGCCGGTGGAGGCCGGTGAGGACGGTGTGGGCACCGTGCCCCTGGGCAGGCCCCTGCCCAACGCGGCGGCGTACGTCCTGGACCGCAACGGCCAGCCGTTGCCGGCGGGGGTGGCGGGAGAGCTCTACCTGGGCGGCATGGGCTTGGCACGCGGCTACCTGGGCCAGCCGGGCTGGACGGCCGAGCGGTTCGTCCCCGACCCCTTCGGCGGCCTGCCGGGCGCCCGGCTCTACCGGACCGGTGACCTGGTGCGTCACAGCCCGGCGGGCGAGCTCGAGCTCCAGTTCCTCGGCCGCGTCGATCACCAGGTCAAGCTGCGGGGGTTCCGGATCGAGCTCGGCGAGATCGAGGCCGTGCTGCGCGGCCGGCCCGAGGTGCGGGAGGCGGTGGCGGTGGTTCGTGAGGAGGGCGCGGGCGGAGGCCGGCTGGTGGCCTATGTGGTCGGCCGCCCCGGACAGCCGGCGGATGGCTCGGCGCTCCTCGGATTCCTGCGCCAGGCATTGCCGGACTACATGGTGCCGGCGGCCCTCGTGGTCCTCCCGGCCCTCCCCCTGACCGCCAACGGCAAGGTGGACCGCCGCGCTCTTCCCGCCCCCGAGACCGGGCCGGCGGCCCCGGAGAGCTATGTGGCGCCGCGCACGGCCATGGAGGCGAGCCTGGCGGAGATCTGGGCTTCGGTGCTCGGCGTCGAGAGGATCGGCGTGACGGACAACTTCTTCGAGCTGGGAGGGGACTCGATCCTCGCCATCCAAGTCATCGCCCGGGCCAACCGGGCCGGCCTGGCGCTTCAGCCGCGGCAGATCTTCCAGCACCAGACCATCGCCGATCTGGCTCCTCTGGCGGGGAGCGGCGGCACGGCGATCGTCGGCACCGGCGAGGTCCGGGGCGAGGTCGAGCTGACGCCCATCCAGCGTTGGTTCTTCGAGCAGCGCTTCGCCGATCCGCACCACTGGAACCAGAGCGTGCTGCTGCGCACGGAAGAGACCCTGGACCTTGCCGTGCTGGAAGGGGCGGTGCGCCACCTGCTGGCCCATCACGACGCCTTGCGCATGCGGTTCACGGCCGAAACGGACGGCTGGCGCCAGGTCTGCGCTCCCATGGACTGGGAAGGGGTGGTGCCGGTGGAGCGGGTCGACCTGTCCACGGCCGCGGCGCCGGAAGCGGCTCTGGAGCAGGCCGCCGCCGCGGTGCAGGCGAGCCTGGATCTGGCGAACGGCCCCCTGATCCGCGTCACCCTCTTCGATCTGGGGGCCGGGCGGGGAAGCCGCCTGCTGCTGGTCGTCCATCATCTGGTGGTGGATGGGGTGTCGTGGCGCATCCTCCTGGAGGACCTCGAAACCGCCGTCCGGCAGCTGGCCGTCGGCGAGGCCGTGGAGCTCCCCCCGCGGACGACCTCGTTCCAGACCTGGGCGCAACGCCTGGCCGAGCACGCGGCGTCCGGCGCCCTGGAGGAGGAGGTCGCCTACTGGACCGCGGTCGCCGAGGCCCGGTCCGTGAGCCTGCCGGTGGGTCTGCCGGACGGCGAGAGCTCGGTCGGCTCGACCCGCGCCGTCTCGTGCTGGCTCGACGCCGAGGAGACGCGCGCGCTGCTCCAGGAGGTCCCCGCGACCTACCACACACAGATCAACGACGTGCTGCTTGCCGGGCTGGCGCTGGCCCTCGGCTCGCCGCTCGCCGTGGAGCTCGAGGGGCACGGCCGCGAGGACCTCTTCGCGGACGTGGACCTCACGCGCACCGTGGGGTGGTTCACCACGCACTTCCCCGTGCTGCTCGATGCCGGCCAGAACGGGGATCCGGGGGAGGCCCTGAAGGGGGTCAAGGAGCAGCTCCGCCAGATTCCGCAGCGCGGGATCGGCTACGGCCTGTTGCGCTCGCGCCTGCGCCCGGCCCAGGAGCCGCAGATCGGCTTCAACTACCTGGGGCAATTCGATCAGGCGCTCGCCCCCGCCTCGCTCTTTCGTCTGGCCGCCGAGGAGAAGGGTCCCGACCGCAGCCCGCGCGGCAGGCGGAGCCGCAAGATCGAGATCATCGGCCGCATTCTGGGCGGCCGTCTCCAGATCACCTGGCTGTACAGCGGCGAGCTCCACCGGCCGTCCACGGTCGAAGGGATGGCGCAGAGCTACCTGGCCGCGCTGCGGTCGCTGATCGAGCACTGCCTGAGGCCGGAGGCGGGGGGCTTCACGCCGTCGGATTTCCCCCTGGCGGATCTCGACGACGAGCGGCTGGCCCGGCTGTCGGCCCTGGTCTCCCAGATCGAGTCGGATATCGAGGGTCAAGCATGAAGAACATCGAGGATCTCTATCCTCTGTCGCCGCTGCAGAAGAGCCTGCTCGTCCACGTTCTGGCGATGCCGGGCTCCCGCGCCGGCTTCGAGCAGAAGCACACGACGCTCCAGGGCGCGCTCGACGTCGCGGCCTTCGAGCGCACCTGGCAGCGCGTCGTGGACCGCCACCCGATTCTCCGCACGGGCTTCCTGGTCGATGGCATGGACGAGCCCTTGCAGGCGGTATGGAAACAGGTGAAGCTCCACTTCGAGCAGAGCGACTGGCGGTCGCTCTCCAGGGATGAGCAGAAGCGGCAGCTCGCGGAGCTGCTGGCCGCCGACGAGCAGCGGGGCTTCCCTCTGCAGCGCCCTCCCCTCATGCGGATCCTCCTGATCCGGCTGGCCGACGACCTGTACGAGCTGGTCTGGAGCTACCACCACCTGCTCCTCGACGCCTGGTGCCGGTCCATCGTGCTGCGGGAGGTCTTCGCCCTGTACGACGCCTTCCGGCAGGGACGCGATCTGACGCTGCCGCCCTGCCGGCCTTACCGGGACTACATCGCCTGGCTCCGGCGGCAGGACCAGGCCGTGGCGCAGTCGTTCTGGCAGCGGATGCTGGACGGCGCGGAGGCCTCTCCGCTGCGCATCGGCCGTCCCGCCGGCTGGGACGGCGGCCAGGAGGGGCAGCGCAACCAGACGATCGCGCTGCCGCCGTCCGCCGATGCCGGGCTCGCGGCCTTCACCCGCCGCCACCGGCTGACCCTGGGCACCCTGATCCAGGCGGTCTGGGCCCTGCTTCTGAGCCGCTACACCGGCCGCCTGGACGTGCTGTTCGGCATCACCGTGGCCGGTCGCCCCGCCGAGCTTCCGGACGTCGAATCGATCATGGGGATGTTCATCAACAACCTGCCGGTGCGGGTCTCCGTGCCCCCGGACCAGAGCGTGGTCCCCTGGCTCGCGGGGCTGCAGCAGCAGGCCGTCGAGCTGCGCCAGTACGAGCACTGCTCTCCGGCGCAGATCCAGGAGTGGTGCGGCTTCGGCGCCGGACAGCGGCTCTTCGACACGCTGGTGCTCCACCAGAACTTCCCCACGGTTGACATCGTCGAGGGGGTGGGCGCTCAAGGGCTGGAGATCCGTTCCGCCGGCTACCGGCTGGAGACCAACTATCCGCTGACCCTGATGTCGACGGCGGGACACCCCGCGACGCTCTCTCTCTACTACGACACCGCGCGTTTCGATGACGCCGCGGTCAGCCGGATGCTCGGCCATCTGGTCACCCTGCTGCAAGGGATTCTGGAGCAGCCCGAGGCGCCGCTCGCCGCGCTGCCTCTGCTGAGCGAGGCGGAGCGCCATCAGCTCCTGATCGAGTGGAGCGCCGGCCAGCCGGTGGACGGGCTCGTCCTGCTGGATGCCCAGGGTCAGCCGGTGCCGATCGGCGTCCTCGGCGAGGTCTGCCGCGCCGGAGCGGACCAGCGGACGGGGGATCTCGCCCGCTTCCGGCCGGACGGCCGGATCGAGTGGCTCGGCTGCGCCGGCACGGGGGAGGAGCGGATCGCCCGCGAGATCGAGGCCGCTCTGCGGAATCACCCCGGTGTGGCGCGGGCGGCGGCCGAGGTGCGCGGCCCCGCCGGAGGCGCCGCGGCCCCGGCCGTCTTCGTCGAAGCGGCCGCGGAGCACCGTCTCGAGGAGGCCGAGATCCGCCGTTTCCTGCGCCGGTGGCTCCCGGACCTCGGGCTGCCGCTCGCGGTGACCGTGCTGGAGCGCCTGCCGCTCCTGCCGGATGGCAGCGTCGACCGCGCTGCCCTGCCCGCGTCCGGAGACGGGAGGAGCGCGCCGGGCGAGCTCCAACGGCCGGAGCGCACGCCGGTCGAGGAGGTCCTGGTCCAGGTCTGGGCCGACCTGCTGGGCGTCCACGACATCTCCGTCCGCGAGGACCTGTTCGAGCTCGGGGTCCACTCCCTGCTCGCGATCCGCTTCGTCTCCCGGGTGCGCAGCACCTTCGCGGTCGACCTGCCGCTGCGGGTCCTCTTCGAGGAGCCCACCATCGCCGGTCTGGCGGCCCGCATCGAGCGCGCCCTGAAGGGGGAAACGGCCGAGGCGCCGCCCATCGAGAGGGCGCCGGACGATGCCGAAAAACCATTGTCGTTCGCGCAGGAGCGCCTGTGGTTCATGCACAAGCTGGAGCCGGCCACGGCGGCCTACAACGTGCCGCGGGCCATCCGGCTGAGCGGTCCCCTGGACGGCGGGGCCCTGGAGCGGGCGTTGACCGAGATCGCGCGGCGTCACGAGACGCTGCGGTGCGGCCTCCCCGAGGTCGAGGGGCGGGCCGCTCTGGTCGTCGCCCCGCCGTCTCCCGTCCCCCTCCCGTGGATCGATCTGTCGGGCCTGCCGGCGGAGCGCTTGGGGGCCGAGGTCGAGCGCCTGGCCCGGGAGGAGGCGGGGCGCCCGTTCGACCTGGCGCGCGGGCCGCTGCTGCGGGTCCGCCTGATCCACGAGGCGCCGGAAGAGCACGTCGCCCTGTTCACCACGCACCACATCGTCTCGGATGCCTGGTCCATGGGCATCCTGGTGCGCGAGATGGCTCTGCTCTACGGGGCCCTGCTCGCGGACCGGCCGTCGCCGCTCCCCGAGCTGCCGATCCAGTACTCCGACTACGCACGCTGGCAGCGCCAGTGGCTCCAGGGAGAGGTCCTGGAATCGCAGCTCGCCTATTGGCGGCAGCAGCTCGCCGCGATGCCAGAGGATCTGGAGATGCCGACCGATCGTCCGCGGCCGCTCCAGCGCACCTTCGCGGGGGCCTTCCTGCCGTTCTCCCTCTCTCCGGAAGTGTCGGCGAAGCTCCTGGCCCTCGGGCGCCGTGAGGGCGCGACGCTGTTCATGACGCTGTTGGCAGCGTTCAAGATCCTCCTCCACCGGCAGACCGGACAGACGGATATCGTGGTCGGCACCGACGTGGCGAACCGCAACCGGCTGGAGGTGGAAGAGCTGATCGGCTTCTTCATCAACAACCTGGTTCTGCGGACGGATCTGTCGGGCAATCCGACGTTCCGCGATTTGCTGCGCCGGGTGCGCAATATGACCCTCGGCGCCTTCGCCCATCAGGAGCTCCCCTTCGACGAGCTGGCGCGGGAGCTGCAACCGCGGCGGCGCCCGGGGCGGCTCCCCTTCTTCGAGGTGCTGTTCGTCCTGCAGAACACCCCGGCCGCGCCGCTCCAGCTCTCCGGCCTGAGCCTGCGCCCGCAGATCTTCGATTTCGGGACCTCGAAGTTCGATCTCGCCCTCTTCCTCTGGGAGACGCCCCAGGGCCTGCAGGGGGCCTGGAACTACCGTACCCATCTTTTCGAAGCGGCGACCGTCGCTCGCTTCGGGCGCTGCTACGCGGCCCTGCTGGCCAGTGCCGCCGAGAATCCGGACGCGCGGCTGAGCCAGCTCGAGATGCTCGATCGCGAGGAGCGGGAGCGCCGCGACATCGAGCGCCAGGAGCGCCAGCAGACCCGCATCGGCCGCCTGGGAGCCCGCAAGGCGACCGCCCTGTCCCTGTCCGCGGACAATGACAGCGCCGCGCAGCTTCAGGCCGAGGAAGGTTGCTAGGAGGTTTTCATGATTTCCGATTCCCAGGTCCAGGCACCCCAGGCCTTCCGGCCCTCCGCCCAGCAGAGACGCTTGTGGTCGGTCCAGAGGCCGGAGGATAGATTCCTCACCCAGGGCGCCTTCCTGATCGAAGGAGAGCTGCGCACCGACCGGCTGCGGCAGGCGGTGCAGCAGGTCGTGGCGGCCCAGGACATTCTCCGCACCCGGTTCGTCCGCCGTCCGGGGCAGCGGTTTCCGCTGCAGGTGGTCGAGCCCGAAGGGCGCGCCGACTGGGGCGAGATCCGGCCGATCGAGATCCTGGACGGCGACCTCCGGCGGCACGCCTCTTTCCTCCTCGAGCAGGAGCGCGAGCCGGGATTCGACCTCGCCAGCGGTCCGGTCCTGCGGCTGCGCCTGATCGAGGTGGGGGAGAGCCGCCACCTCCTGCTGCTGTTCCTGCCGGCCCTGTGCGCCGACCGCCGCGGCCTGGAGAACCTGGTCCGGGAGATCGGACGGGCCTACGCCGGCGCCCTCCCGGCGGGCGACGACGACGAGGCTCCGGTCCAGTACGCCGACTTCGCCGAATGGCAGGAGCAGCTCCTGGCCGAAGAGGACGAGGACACCGTCGCGGCACGGGCCTTCTGGGAGCGGCTCGAGGCCGATTCCGCCCTCGGAGAGCTGAGCCTGCCGGAGGAGGAGCCGCGGGACGGCGCAGAGCCGTTCGCGCCGCGGGCACATCCGGTCGCCGTCGGCCCCGCCCTGCTGGAGCGGCTCACGGCCCGGGCCGGCGAGCTCCAGGCCTCGCTGCCGCAGCTCCTGCTGGCCGCCTGGCAGGTGCTGCTCTGGCGCCTGACCGGCCGCGAGACGCTGGCCGTGGGCCGGATCTTCTCGGGCCGGAGCCACGAGGCTCTGGAGGACCTCCTGGGCCTCTTCGGCCGTTGCCTGCCCGTCACCGGCTCGTTCGACCCCGGAGCCTCCTTCGCCTCGCTGCTCGGCCAGGTGGCCGAGGCCGAGCGCCAGGCCCTGGGCTGGCAGGAATTTGCCGATCTCGACAAGATCCCCACGCTGGCGGCCGTCTTCGAGGCCGTGGAGCTGCCCGCTCCCTGGACCTCCGATGGCCTGCGCTTTTCCTTCTGCGCGCAGAACGTCTGCTGCGAGCGCTTCAAGATCAAGCTCTGCTGTCAGGAGGAGGACGGTGCGGCCCGCCTGGAGATTCACTTCGATCCGGCCCTGCTCAACGCGCCCGGCGTGGAGCGCCTCGGCGGACGCCTGCGCCGGCTCCTCGAAGAGATCGCCGGCGATCCCGGCCGGCCGATCGGCGACCTCGACCTCCTGACGGGCGAGGAGCGCCACGAGCTTCTGGAAAGCTTCAACGCGACGCGGCGGGATCTCTCCGGCACCGGCCGGGGGTGGCACGAGCTGTTCGAGGCGCAGGCGGCCGCCACGCCCGGCAGCCCGGCCCTGGCATTCGAAGACGAGCGGCTCACCTACCGCGAGCTCGACGGCAGGGCCAACGCCCTGGCCCGCCGGCTGCGGGAGCTCGGCGTCGCTCCCGAGGTGCGGGTGGCGCTCTGGGCGGAGCGGTCCGCGGACCTCGTCATCGGCCTGCTGGCGATCCTCAAGGCCGGCGGGGCCTACGTGCCGGTCGATCCCGGGTCTCCGCGCGACCGGGTGGCCACGCTGCTGGCCGAGGCCGGAGCGCCGGTGCTGCTGACGCAGGCGAGCCTCGCCGCGTCCCTGCCCGAGCCGGGCGCCGCGGTGGTCCTGCTGGAGGAGGATCTGTCCATCTATGGCCGGGCCCCCCTCGGCGTGGAGGTGGACGGCCGGAATCTGGCCTACGTCCTGTTCACCTCCGGCTCCACCGGCAAGCCCAAGGGGGTCGCGGTGGAGCACCGGCAACTGGTCGACTACACGCTGGGCGTGATCGAGCGGCTGGGCATGGAGCCCGGCTGGAATTACGCCGTGGTCTCCACCTTCGCGGCCGACCTGGGGCACACGGTCGTCTTTCCGGCTCTCGCCACGGGCGGGTGCCTGCACGTGGTCTCGTCGTCGCGGCTGTCGGACCCCGGTGCCCTGGGCGACCTCTTCGCCCGCGAGGCGATCGACTGCCTGAAGATCGTGCCGTCGCACCTGGGGGCGCTCCTCTCGGGGGCGCGCCCGGAGCCGGTGCTGCCGCGGCGCCTCCTGGTGCTCGGGGGTGAGAAATCGACCTGGGAGCTGCTCGCCGAGGTCCGGCGTCTGGCTCCCGGCTGCCGCGTGGCCAATCACTACGGACCGACCGAGTCCACGGTCGGCGCCCTGGCGCGGCCGGTGGAGGCGTCGGAGACGGGGACCGGGGGCGTGCCCCTGGGCCGCCCCCTGCCCAATGCCGAAGCTTACCTGCTGAGCAGCCGCGGGCTGCCGGTGCCGGCGGGCGTCGAAGGGGAGCTGTACCTGGGTGGCGCCGGGCTGGCGCGCGGCTACCTGGGGCGGCCGGACTGGACGGCTGGCCGCTTCGTGCCCCATCCGTTCAGCACCGAGCCGGGAGCCCGGCTCTACCGCACGGGAGACCGCGTCCGGCGCAACCGCGCTGGCGAGGTGGAGTTCCTGGGCCGGGTCGACCATCAGGTCAAGCTGCGTGGCTTCCGCATCGAACTCGGCGAGATCGAGGCCCTGCTGCGCGGCCGGCCGGAGGTGCGCGACGCCGTGGCCGTGGTGCGGGAGGACGGTGGCAGCGGCCGCCTGGTGGTCTATGTGGTGGGCCGCCCGCGGCACGAGCCCGGCGTGGCCGCGCTGCTCGGCTTCCTGCGCGAGAAGCTCCCCGAGTATATGGTCCCCTCGGCCCTCGTGGTGCTGCCCGCGCTGCCGCTCACCGCCAACGGCAAGGTCGACCGGCGGGCTCTGCCGGAGCCGGAGCGGGTCCAGGCCACGCGCGGAGCCCGCGTGGCGCCGCGTAACGAGACCGAGGAGCGGCTGGCCGAGATCTGGGCCGCCGTGCTCAGCGCCGGGCCGGTCGGCATCGAGGACAACTTCTTCGAGCTCGGCGGCGACTCCATCCTCGCCATCCAGGTCATCGCGCGGGCCAACCGCGTGGGGATCCGGCTCAATCCGCACCAGCTTTTCGAGCACCAGACCATCGCCCGGCTGGCGGCGGTGGCCGGCACATCCGCGGAGGCGGTCGCCGAGCAGGGAGCGGTCACCGGCGACGTCCGCCTGACGCCCATCCAGCGCTGGTTCTTCGAGCAGGGCTTCGTCGATCCGGAGCACTGGAACCAGTCGGTCTGGCTGGAGCTGGAGGAGCCCCCGCCGCCCCTCCACCACCTGGAGCACGCCTTCCAGGCTCTGTTCGCCCATCACGACAGCCTCCGCTCGCGCTTCGTGCCCAGGCCGGACGGCTGGCGGCAGCGCATCGCCGGCCCCGAGGAGGCGTCCCCCTCCGCCGTGCTCTCCCGCCTCGACCTCTCCGGGTGGGCCGATCCGGCGGCGGCGCTGGAGGCCGCCGCGGCGCAGTCTCAAGCCAGCCTCGACCTGGCCCGCGGTCCGCTCGTGCGCGCCGTCCTCTTCGATCTCGGAGCGGGGCGCCCGAGCCGGCTGCTGATCGCCAGCCATCACCTGGTGGTGGACGGCGTCTCCTGGCGGGTGCTGCTGGAGGACCTGAGGACGGCGCTGGAGCAGCTCCGCCGGGGGGAGGCCGTGGAGCTGCCGCCGAAGACGACCTCGTTCCAGCGCTGGGCGGAGCGGCTCGACGCGCACGCCCAGTCCCCGGCCCTGGAGCAGGAGATGGCCTGGTGGCTCTCGGTGATGCCAGAGCGGCCGCCGGAGCTCCCCGTGGACGGCAGCCGCGACCGCCCCGCCGTGGCCACCCAGCGCCGGCACATGACCGCTCTCGGGGTGGAGGAGACCCGCGCCCTGCTCCAGGAGGTGCCGGCCGCCTATCGCACCCAGATCAACGACGTGCTGCTCACCGCCCTGGCCCGGGGCTTCGCCCGGTGGAGCGGCGGGTGGTCGCTCTACGCCTCCATCGAGGGGCACGGCCGCGAGACCCTGTTCGAGGACGTCGACCTGTCGCGCACGGTCGGCTGGTTCACCAGCCGCTACCCGGTCCTCCTGGACGCCGGCGACGCGGCGCGGCCCGGCGAGGCCCTGAAGGCCGTCAAGGAGCAGCTCCGCCGGATGCCGGCACGCGGCCTGGGGTATCTGCTGCTGCGCTACCTGACGCGCGGGGCGGCGGCCGAGACCCTGCGCTCCCGTCCGGAGCCGGAGGTCAAGGTCAACTACCTCGGCCAGATCGACGTGCGGGCCGGGGGCGGCGGCCTGTTCCGCCAAGTCGGCGATTCCCAGGGCGCGGAGCGCAGCCCGCGCTCCCACCTGAGCTGGCTGCTGAGCCTCGACGGCGGCGTCGCGGAGGGGCGTCTCTTCCTGCGCTGGACCTACAGCGGCGACACCTGGCGGGACGAATCCATCGAGGCCCTGGCGCGGGCGGTCCTGGAGGCGCTCCAGGAGATCATCGCGCACTGCCTCGCCGTCGAGGCGGGCGGCTGCACGGCCTCCGACTTCCCGCTGTCCGGCCTGGACGAGGAGCGGCTGGCGGCCCTGCTGGCGAGCGTGCCGGCGCCCGCCGGAATCGAAGGGCGCGCCCGCCATCGCGCCATCGAGGACCTCTACGCCGCCTCGCCGCTCCAGAAGAGCCTGCTCTTCCACACCCTCGCCTCTCCCGGCAGCACCGTCGGGTTCGAGCAGAAGAGCTCGGCCCTGCGCGGCGAGCTCGATCCGGAGCTGTTCCGGCGCACCTGGCAGTTGGCGCTCGATCGCCACCCCATCCTGCGCACCTCCTTCGTCTCGGACGGCCTGGAAGAGCCCGTCCAGGTCGTCTGGCGCCGGCTCGAGCTCCCCCTCGACCTCCAGGACTGGCGCGGCCTGCCGGAGGCCGAGCAACGGAGCCGCCTGGAGGACTACCTGCGCGCCGACCGCCGGCGCGGATTCGATCCCGCCGTGGCCCCCCTGCTGCGCCTGGCCCTCATCCGCCTGGAGGACGACCTGACTCAGCTCGTCTGGAGCTACCACCACCTGCTGATCGATGCTTGGTGCCGCAACCTGCTGCAGCAGGAGGTCTTCGCCATCTACGACGCGCTGCGCCGGGGCACGGAGCCGCCGTTCCCGACTACCCTGCCGTACCGCGGCTACATCGCCTGGCTGCAGAGCCAGGACGTGGACCGGGCGCGCGAATTCTGGCGCCGCGAGCTGGCCGGGTATCGCCCGCGGCCGGCGCGGGCGGACCGTCCCGCCCGCGGGCCCCGCCGCGAGGAGAGCTACGGCCAGCGCTCGCTCCAGCTCACGCAGGAGGAATCGGAGCGGCTGCAAGCCTTCGCCCGCCGGGAGAAGGTGACCCTGGGCACCCTGCTGCACGCGGCCTGGGGCTTCGTCCTCAGCCGGCACCTCACGGCCGGGGACGTCGTCTTCGGCTCGACCGTGTCGGGCCGGCCGCCGGAGCTCGCGGGGGTGGAATCCATCCTCGGCATGTTCATCAACAACCTGCCGGTGCGGGTGCGGATCCCGTCCGGCTCCCCCGTGTCGGCCTGGCTCGCCGAGCTCCAGAGCCGCCTGACCGAGATGCGCCTGCTCGAGTGGACGGCTCCCGGCCAGATCCAGGAGTGGTGCGAGCTGCCGGCGGGCCAGCGGCTGTTCGACAGCCTGGTGATCTTCCAGAACTATCCGGTGGAGGAGGCCCAGCAGCGGGATGCGTCCGGAGGGCTGGAGATCCTCTCGTTCCGCAGCCGCATGGAGACGGGCTACCCCCTCACGGTGGTGGCCGGTCCGCTGCAGCCGCTCTTCCTGCGCATGCTCTTCGACACCCGTTGGTACGACGAGGCCACGGTCGAGCGCCTGCTCGGCCGCCTGCGGACGGCGCTCCTGGAGATGGCCGGGGAGGGGGATCGCCCCCTCTCCGAGATCCCCCTGCTCACCCCGGAGGAGCGGCGGGAGCTGCTCGTCGGCTGGAACGGCGCCCCGGAGCCGGACGCCGCTCCGCTCCACCTCCGGGCTCTCGAACACGCGCGCGCCTCTCCCGGGCGGCCCGCTCGGGTGGCCGGGGAGGAGAGCCTGACGAGGCGC
>JAICSG010000970.1 GCA_025937035.1 Thermoanaerobaculia bacterium
AGTTGTACTGACCTCCGTCGCAGTTGACGTAGTTGGACCCCACGGTGCAGCTGGTGGTTCCGCTGCAGGAGATCTGCTGTACCGGCGCCACGCAACTGAAGATGCAGCAGGACGGCGCGGGGCACTCGTAGCCGATGATCTCGCAGGAGTTCGAGCAGGTGAGGCTGGCCGTACACCCCGCGGAGGCTGGCAGAGCCAGCGCGAGCAGGCAGGCGATGAACGAGAAGGCGATGACTGTGGAACGGGCGGAAACCTTCATGGGATCTCCTTTCTCAATTGGAAGGCGAACAGTCTTCCACTATTTGTATGCGTAGATTCTACGGCTGTTGTAAAATTAATTCAAGATAGAGCTGGTTAAGCCCGGGGCGCCAGCCTCCCAGGCTTCCGGAGGGTTTGGCATCTCCGCCCCTCTCTGCTATGCTTACCCGCCTTTGTGCCCGGGCGTTGGCTGTCCGTCTGTCCCGGGCGACCGTCAAAGAGAGAACCTGGAGGCTTTGAAGATGCTGACGATTCGGCTGCGCCGCATGGGCGCCCGGAACAACCCCTTCTACCGCGTGGTGGTGTCGGACTCGCGCAACACCCCGACCGCCGCCGCGGTGGAGGAGATCGGTCATTACGACCCGACCAAGCAGCCCGCGCAGGTGACGATCGACACCGCCCGCGCCGACCACTGGATCGGTAAGGGCGCCCAGATGTCGCCCACGGTCAAGCGGCTGCTCAACCAGACCAAGAAGAAGAGCGCCTGAACGTGTCCGAGCTCGCCGACGATCTCAAGGAGCTTGCCCGTCTGCTGGTGGACCAGCCGGATCAGGTGGAGGTCCAGGAGATCCCGAGCCGGCGCGGGGGCGGCGTCCTGGAGCTCCAGGTCGCTCCCGACGACCTCGGCAAGGTGATCGGACGCCAGGGGCGGACCGCCCGGGCGATGCGCACGCTCCTGGAGACCCGCGAGGATCGGCGGGGGGTGCGCCATGAGCTCGAAATCCTCGAAGACTGACGAAGGCGCGGCGGTCCGCCCCGAGCGGGAGGATCTGCCGGAGACCGTGGCCGTGGGCCGGGTCCTACGCCCGCATGGCGTGCGCGGCGAGGTCGTCGTCGAGGTGCTCTCGGACGTCCCCGCCCGCTTCAAGAAGGGGAGCCGGCTTACGGGTGTCCGGGAGGGAGCGCCGCCGCTCTCTCTGACCGTGGCCTCGGGCCGGGTCCACAAGACCGGCGCCGTGGTCCGCTTCGAGGGGTATGAGGACCGCGACCGCGCCGGGGAGCTGCGTGGGCTCGATCTGGAGATCCCCCGCGCCGAGGTGCCCAGGGCCCGCCGCGGCACCTATTACCAGTTCGAGCTGCTCGGCTGCCTCTGCCGCGATCACGGGGAGGAGCTGGGCCGGGTGGTCGAGGTGATCGAGGACGGCGGCGGGGTGATGCTGATCGTGGAGGGGGAGGGGCGCCGGATTCCGGTGCCGTTCGTCAAGGAGCTCCTGAAGAAGGTGGACGTCGCCCGCGGCGTGATCGACCTGAAGCTCCCCGAAGGGCTGTTGGAGATATGCGCGTCGACGTCCTGACGATCTTCCCGGAGCTGCTCGCGTCCTTTCTGGAGACGAGCCTGATCGGCAAGGCGCGCGAGAAGGGGCTCCTGGAGGTGCGGGTTCACGACCTGCGCGACTACACGGAGGACCGCCACCGCAGCGTCGACGACGAGCCGTACGGCGGCGGCGGCGGGATGGTGATGATGGCGCCCCCGTGGATCCGCGCCGTCCGCGCGGTCTCCGAAGGGAGGAGCCCCTGGCGGGTGCTCCTCTCGCCCCAGGGGGCCCGGCTGGACGACGCCAAGGTGCGCGAGCTGGCCGGGCGCGCCTCTAAGGGGGAAGATCTGGTCCTGATGTGCGGCCGGTACGAGGGGGTGGACGAGCGGGTGCTGGAGACGGTGGTCGACGAGGAGGTCTCGATCGGCGATTATGTGCTGTCCGGCGGCGAGCTGCCGGCCATGGTGCTGATCGAGGCGCTCTCGCGGCAGGTGCCCGGGGTGGTGGGGCTCGCCGACTCGGTGGCGAACTACAGCTTCCGCGAGGGGCTGCTCGACCATCCGCACTACACCCGTCCGCCGGTGGTGGAAGGGATGGCGGTCCCGGAGGTGCTGACCTCGGGGGACCACGCGGCGATCCGGCGCTGGCGGGACCGCGAGGCGCTGCGGGCGAC
>JAICSG010000830.1 GCA_025937035.1 Thermoanaerobaculia bacterium
CGCCCAGCTCCTCGCAGATCTTCGCCGCCTCCTCCGGATTATCGGTCACCCTGCCCTTGGGGGTCGCGACCCCATACCGACGCAGGATCTCCTTGGCCTGATACTCATGGATCTTCAAGACGTTCTCCTCTCCGCCTGATGAGCCTGGATTCGAGACTTGGGATCGTCCCCGGAAGGGGACGCAAGGCGCCGGCGGGGCCGGGCCGGGGGGAGCATATCAGAGGGGAGGAAGCTGGGGGCGAGTCCTCATCGATGGCCTGAGGTGAGGGAAAGAGATGCGTTGGGCCCGACTCCAGTCGACATAGTCGACCGAGTCGTGAGTCGCCCAGAATTCCCTCTCCTCGTCTTCCGATTCAAGCTTCGGGATCGGTTTAGATGATTTCGAGCCTGGCATGTCCTGACCGAAAATCCTACCGCACATTGGGCACGGCCTTCCACTCCCGCCCGCCCTTTGTAACCGGAACTGGGAATTGCTACCATCCCGCTCCGATGGCTCTCGCCTCCACGCTCGAACGCTTCGTCAGCTCGAAGATCCGCAAACGCGGCGTCCATTACTTCCGGGGGAAACGGGTCCGGCTGACGGCCTGCGGCCCGGAAACGGCCGAGGCGATCGTCTCCGGCTCCAGCGAATACGACGTCCTCCTGACCCTCGACTCCCAGGGCCTGCGGGCATCCTGCTCCTGTCCCTTCTCGGACCGTGGCTTACCCTGCAAGCACCTCTGGGCGGCGATCCTGGAGGTGGACTCCAAGGGCGGCCTGCAAGGCTCCAATGGCGCCCAGGCCCAGAAGCTGACGGTGGTCCCTCTTCCGGAGGATCGCCAGAGCGCGCCCAGAAAGATCCCCGTCCAGCGGCAGCCAGCCCGCCCCGCTCCTCACACCGCCAGGGCTCTCCGGCCGCCGGCCTGGGTGAGACCTTGCAGAGGCTCACGGACGCCGGCTCGCCCCCGTCGCCGGTCGGGGACAAGGAGCTGCTGTATCTGCTGGATGTACAGTCGACCCTCAAGAGCCAGCAGATCACCCTGGACGTGGTGACCAGCCAGAAGAAGCGCGACGGCACCTGGAGCAAGCAGGTCTCCCGGCCCTACCTGACCCGCAGCCACATCCCGGCGTTGCGCGATCCGGCGGACCGGAAGATCCTCTCGCTGATCGCTGGGGCCAGCCAGCACAACCAATGGCACTGGTACATGTCCAGCGCCTCTTCGCAGATCCCGTCCGCTTGCCAGATTCAGCCGGAAACCGCGGACCTCCTGCTCCCCGCGCTCTGCGCCACCGGGCGGTTCCGGCTGCGCCCCGGCTCCGACCTCCTGGAAGGCGAAACCCTCTCCTGGAACGACGAGCCCTGGGAGCTCCGCCTGGAGATCCAGGAGGAGCTGAGGGGGGAGCACAGGCTGACCGGCGCGTTGTGGCGTGGCGGGGAACGCCTGGAGCCCGGCACGCAGGGGCTCCTGCTCCCCGGGGGATTCATGATCATCGGTAGCCAGGTCTCTCGTCTTGCGGACAGGAGCACCCTTCGGTGGGCGCCGTTGCTGAGCGACGGGAGGGTCCTGCGGGTGCCCGCCGCGGACCGGGACGACCTGCTGGAGCACCTTCTCGCCTCGACCGACCTCCCACGCCTCGAGCTGCCGGAATCGATGCGATTCGAGGAGGTGCGTCCGGAGCTCCGGCCGCGCCTGCGCCTGTTGAAACCCGATTGGCACAATGCCTGGCCGCGCGCGGAGCTCTCTTTCTCCTATGACGGGCACATCGTGACGGCCGGCTCGTCTGGCCGCGGCGTGTACCGCCGGGAGGAGCGGCAATTCCTGCTGCGGAACGTGGAAGCGGAGCAGCGGAGCGCCGGCCGTCTGCGAGACCTAGGGTTCAAGCTCGAAAAATATCCTTCCCCGGGACAACCGCCGTGGCGGGTCCCCGCCAGCCGGATTCCCAAAGCCGTGCCCGCGCTGCTCGCCGAAGGGTGGTCCGTCGAGGCCGAGGGGAAGCTCTACCGCTCGGCCAGCCGGTTCAAGCTGGCCGTGGCCTCAGGCGTCGACTGGTTCGAGCTGCGCGGCGAGGCGGATTTCGAGGGCCAGACCGTCCGGCTGCCGGCGCTGCTCGCGGCCCTGCGCAGCGGCGAGAAATTCGTCTCTCTGAGTGACGGCAGCCTCGGGCTTCTCCCCGAGGAATGGATCCGGAAATTCGCGCCTGTGGCCGGCCTCGGCGAGGCGGAGGGGGACCATCTGCGGTTCCGCTCCGTCCAGGCGGCTCTCCTCGACGCCTGGCTCGCGGACGAGCCGGTCACCTGCGATGAGATGTTCCAGCGCGCCCGCGAACGGCTGCGCGGCTTCTCAGGGGTGGAGCCGGCCCAGGAGCCGCCGGGCTTCCAGGGCGCGCTCCGTCCCTACCAGAACGCCGGCCTGGGGTGGCTCCACTTTCTGCGCGACTTCGGCTTCGGCGGATGCCTCGCGGACGACATGGGGCTGGGCAAGACCGTCCAGGTGCTCGCCCTGCTCGAATCCCGCCGCGAGCGCCGCGCGAAAGAGAAGCTCCCGCCGTCGCTGGCCGTGGTGCCGCGCTCGCTGGTCTTCAACTGGCTCGCCGAGGCGGCCCGTTTCGCGCCGCGCCTGCGTGTGCTCGACCACACCGGCACCGGCCGGGCCCGGGACGAGGAG
>JAICSG010001183.1 GCA_025937035.1 Thermoanaerobaculia bacterium
GACGAAGAGGGTCAGGGCGGCGAGGGCCTCGCGGGCGATCCCCTGCGCCTTGAAGATCTCGGCCATCTCGCGGGCCAGCTCCTGGACCTCCGCCGTCCGGCCTTCCTCCAGATAGAGCACCGCCAGATCCAGGGAGGCCAGACGCCGAATCGGCGTTCTTACCGTGGAGCCTCTAAGGAGAGCAGCCTCCAATCCTGGAGAGGACTCGTTTCCGGGGAAGCGCACGAGCCCCAGAGCTCCCGGGCCTTGGCGAACGCGGCGTTGGCCCCGGAGGGGTCCTCGGCGACGCGGCGCGCGTTGCCTACGTAGGCCCAGGCGTAACCCTGAATCCTGCGCCGCCACTCCTCGTTTCCCTCCACCCGTCCAGCCACGGAAAGGGCAAGCTCCGCGAGCTCCAGAGCCTCCTGCGGGCCATCCGCGGCGGCCCTCTCGCTCTCGTGACAGAGAAGCTCCGCCAGAGCCCAACTCCTGGATGCCCGGGGAGAGAGCTCGATCACCCTTCGCCGCCGGGGCGGGGGAAGGCCCGCCACCCCTTTCCAGAACCGCTCCGCCGTCTCCCGGGCCGCGGAGGGGGGCTCGGCCTGGGCCGCCATGTCCTCCAACAGGTAGGCCGAGATCGCGAGGGGTACCGGGTCCGCCGCGTGGTTGGGTGGGACCGCGCCACCCCGCTCCGCGGCATACAGAAAGTCATTGACGTAGCGGCGGAGATGAGTCACCAGCTCCCAGCGTACCCCGGTGGCCGAGGCGATTCGCCGGAGCACGTCCTCGGCCGGTAGCGCATCGCCGGATTCCAACATGGAGATCCTGCTCTGGGCCAGCCGCGTGGCCCCGGCGAGCCCCGCCTGGCTCATCCGGGCGTGGAAGCGGAGGAAAACGACCAGCAACCTGAGTGCGTCGGGGTGCTCCCTGGGCTCCGCCATGAACCTTTCGCCTCCTCTTTGGTAGGATAGGTTATCGTCGCTGGGTGCACATTTACCGGAGAGCCGCCCGCGCGGCCATGGGGGCCGCGGTGGAGCGCCTCGATTGGGAGCCCCCCATGCGCCAGTTCCGCAAGCTCGCCGCCATCCTGTTCCTTTTCGTGCTGCTCGTCCCCTTGGCTGCCTCCGCGGCCAGTTCCAAAGCCGGGTTGAGCCACAAACCCGCGAAAGCGGAGCTCATCCCGGTGTCTCTGGGAAGCCGCGTGTGGGCGATGGTGTTCGGGATCTGGCAGAAGGCTGGGTGCGACATCGATCCCAGTGGCCGGTGCGCGCCCTCCTCGGCTCCTTTGAATAGCTTAGATGCAGGTTGCGAGATCGACCCGCACGGCCGCTGCCTCTCGTAGACGGTTAAGACCGGTCCTCCTTCCGCTTCCGCGGCCGTGGTGCCGAGCGTTGCGCGGCCTCGATTTCCGCGATAGCGCGCAACGTCATCTCCACGGTCGCGCTCTCCCGCTGGGCCGCCTCGTGGAACACGGTGAACGCGGCCAGGGCCTCGCGGGTGATCCCTTGTGCCTGAAAGACCGGGACCATCCGCCGCGCCAGCTCTTTCACCTCGGAGGTCCGATCCGCCTTCAAATAGAGAAGGGCGAGCTCCAGGCCGGCGAGCGCCGCGTCATAGGAGAGGCCCCGGGCCGTGAAGTCGCGCCACACCTGCTCCAGGCCAGAAACCGCCTCCTCCCAACGCCCCTGAC
>JAICSG010000892.1 GCA_025937035.1 Thermoanaerobaculia bacterium
AAGTCGATCTTAGGCTGGGATACTGAACCCGGCGATCCGTCCTCGGCCCCGGTTTCGAAAAGTCACCCAAAAGTCAGCCCAAAACGGACCGGGCGATGACCGGCCGATCACTCCTCGTCGAGCAGCAGCAGCTCGACTTGGACTTCCATCCACGGGTCTGAGCCGATGCGGTGATCGACCGCGGTCACCGCCGCGTCGGCGACAAGCTGCTTTGGAATCGCGAACTCGTGCTCCGGGAGGAAGGCGATGAAGCTTTCCGCCGCTTCGACGGCGTCCGTCCCGGCGAAGGCGAGGGCGAGGCGGTGGCGGGTGCCGGCGAAAGTCACGCTGGCCCAGCTCTTCTCCGAATGGGCGAGGAACTCGGCGTGGCCGCCGGCGAGCGCCTGGAGTTCGTCGCGCAAGCGTTCGGCCGGGCTGCGGCGGGCCGCGCGGGGCGGGTTCGGTTCAACCAGCATGGCTTATTTCGCGGTATGTGTTCATGAAATGTTCCACTCGTTCCTCGGTCTGGGGACGCGGCACGCGCCCGCGGCGCAAGTCGAACACGAATTGCGGATCGTTGATGGCCAGGCGGCCAAACCTCGTCTGCGGCATCTTGGTATGACGCATGAACTCCTCGATCTTGCGGATGAGCATGGGCGACCTCCTGACTTTCTCCCCGACTCGATGACGGATTCGTCGCGCAGGAAGTCCTACTTGTCTAGGAAAAATCCTTCGTGTAGGACGTTTTGTAGGAAACCAGGAGATTAACCATGGACCCGCGCGAACGCCTGGCCGAGCTGGCCGCCGGGCGAGGCACCAGTCTCGCCGCGCTGTCGCGGATGATCGGCCGCAATTCCAGCTACTTGCAGCAATACATTACCAAGGGCAGCCCGCGGAAGCTGGAGGAGGACGACCGCCGTCGATTGGCCGAGTTCTTCGGCGCGCTCGAATCGGAGCTGGGCGCGTCGGAGGAAAAATCCTCCGATCCGCGCGGAGACTGGGTCGAGGTGCCGCGCATCCCGCTCGAAGCCTCGGCTGGGCCGGGGGCCACCGCGGCGGCGGAAATCCCCTTCGACGCGTTCCGCTTCAGCCGCCGCTGGCTGCGCGAGAACGGTCTCGAACCGGCGCAGCTCTCGGCGATCCGGGTGATGGGCGATTCGATGGACCCGCTGCTGCGCGACGGCGACGAGATCCTCGTCGACCGCACCCCGCGCCCGTTCCGTGAAGGCGTCCACGTGATCCGCCTGGGCGAAGCGCTCCACGTCAAGCTGCTCCAGGCCGTGCCGCCCAGCGGCCTGCGCCTGATCAGCAAGAACGCTGCCTACGAGCCGGTCGAAGTAGCGATGAGCGACGTCGACGTGGTCGGTCGCGTGGTGTGGAAGGGGGGGAGGATTTGATACCGGTGTCCGCTTCTGGGTGGGAAGCGGGCGCTACTTTGAGACGTTGTGCAATGGGTGTGTGGCTGGCATTGCCGATCTCCTGTAGGCTCGAATGGGGTTGCCCAAAATGCGAGTGACGGAGGGCTGGAGGTGAACTTCGATCGGAGAGAGTTCGTATGGGGCGCTGGAGTCGTCCTGAGCGTGGGCTGCGGTGGCATCGCCGCGGCGCAGGAGATGCGCGACGGCCACACCCCCCTCACGCGCGCCGAATGGGACCAGATGATCCGCGGCATAGAACACGATTCGTTCACCTGTATCCAGACGCCGGCGATGACCGAAGGACCGTTCTATTACGAATCTTCGCCCGAGCGTGGCTCCTTGGCCGAGGGCCGACCGGGTGAACGGCTGCGGTTAGGCATCAGGCTTGCTGGAATTACCCCCAACCACGGGTGCCAACCATTGTCCGGCGCGATCATCGACCTTTGGCATACAGATGCAGCAGGCTTGTATTCGAACGTTGGCCCGGACCTCCAGCCGGTCGATACCACGGGACAGACGTTTTTGCGGGGCCACCAGTTTACCAGTGATGAGGGCTACGCAGAGTTCGACACGATCGTGCCCGGCTGGGAGATCGTGGCAGCTGCGCCGCCAGTGCAGGTCTCAAGGCGCACCACCCACATCCACGTCAAGGCATATCACGGCCGCGACGTGCTGACCACGCAGCTGTTTTTTCCCGATCAACTGATTGATGGCCTCTACGCCAACGTCGAGCCCTACAAGTCGCACGCGATGCTGAGCGCTCCCGGCCTGGACCATCCTTACCCGCGTATCCGCAATGGACAGGACATGTTCTTCCCCAGCAGTGGCTCGAAGCCCATGAGGGTCGAGCGCGTCAACGGAGTGCTGACCGCGAAAGCGACGATCGGGGTAATGGCCGGAGGTCACCCGGGGTTGCGGACGCTGTTCCGTTAGCTTGCCCAATGTCTGCAATGGGGTCGAAGGCGGTCGATCCGAATTAGCCTCGGTCACGCTGCGTTGCGCATCGGATCGCAGGCGCTGCCG
>JAICSG010000067.1 GCA_025937035.1 Thermoanaerobaculia bacterium
CCGCCTCCCCCTCGTCCGGCTCCAGCGGCAGGGCGGCCAGGGCCCGGCGGTCGAGCTTGCCGTTGACCGTCCGCGGCATCGGCTCCACGAAGACCCAGGCCGCCGGCACCATGTAGTCGGGCAGGCGGCCCCGCAGCCGCTCCCGCAGCTCGCCGGCCGTCATGGTTCCCGTCATCATCCCGGGAGCCGCCTCCAGATAGGCCACCAGCGAGACGCCGGAGGGGTCCCGCCGCGGCAGCACCACGGCCGCCCGCACCGGGGACACGGCCCGCAGCGCCGCCTCGATCTCCCCCGGCTCGATCCGGAAGCCGCGCACCTTGACCTGCTCGTCGCGCCGGCCCAGGTACTCCAGCTCGCCGTCCGGACGGTAGCGGGCGAGGTCGCCGGAGCGGTACAGCCGCTCGCCCGGCCGCCCGGCGTACGGGTCGGGCACGAAGCGCTCCGCGGTCAGCTCCGGCCGGCCCAGATAGCCGCGCGCCAGCCCCGCGCCGCCCACGCAGATCTCCCCCGGCACCCCCACCGGCACCAGCTCCAGGTGGGGGCCCAGCAGACGCAGGCCGAGATCGGGGATGGCCACCCCGATCGGGCTGCGCGCCGATCCCAGGTCCCCGATATCCAGCGGCCGGTAGCTGACGTGGACCGTGGTCTCCGTGATGCCGTACATGTTGACCAGCCGCGGGGCGTCCGGCGGATGGCGCTCGTACCAGGGGCGCAGGATCCCCGGGTCGAGCGCCTCGCCGCCGAAGATCACCAGCCGCAGCGCCAGCGGTCCCTCCGCCTCCGCGTCGGCCTGCGCGAGCTGGCGGAAGGCCGAGGGGGTCTGGTTGAGCACCGTCACCCGCTCCTCGGCCAGGAGTTGCCGGAACGCCTCCGGCGAGCGGCTCACCCAGTAGGGGACCACCACCAGGCGGCCGCCGTAGGCCAGGGCCCCCCACAGCTCCCAGACCGAGAAGTCGAAGCTGCAGGAGTGGAACAGCGTCCAGACGTCCTCCGGACCGAAGCCCATCCACGCTTGAGTGGCCGAGAGCAGGCGGGCTACGCTGCCGTGGCGCACCAGCACCCCCTTGGGACGGCCGGTCGAGCCCGAGGTGTAGATCACGTAGCAGAGGGGGTCCGGCCCGGCGAGCGGTACCAGGGGTCCGCCGTCCTCCCCCGCCTCCTCGCCCAGGCGGACCACGGCGGCGGCCGGCGGCAGGGCCTCCCGTCCGTCGGTGACCAGCGCCTGGAGCCCGGCGTCCGCGCAGAGGAAGGCCAGCCGCTCCTCCGGGGCCGCCGGGTCGAGCGGCACGTAGGCGCCGCCGGCCTTGAGGATGCCCAGCAGCGCCACCACCAGCTCCAGCGAGCGCTCCAGCAGCACTCCCACCCGCGCCTCGGGCCCCACCCCCAGCCGGCGCAGGCGCCGCGCCAGGCGGTTGGCCCGCCGGTCGAGCTCGCCGTAGGAGAGGGTCTCGCCCGCGAAGCTCACCGCCGGCGCCTCGGGGGCCCGGGCCACCTGGGCCTCGAACAGGGCCGTCAGCGACGCCTCCGGGCGCGCCTCCGGCACCGCCCGGTTCCAGGCCAGGAGCTGCGCGCTCTCGTCCGCGCTCAGCAGCGGCAGCTCCGAAAGACGCAGGCCCGGCGAGGCCGCGGCCCCGGCCAGCAGGCGGGCGAGATGGCCGGCCAGCCGCCCGGCCGTCGCGGGCTCGAAGAGGTCGCGGTTGTATTCGAGCCGTCCGGCGAGCCCCTCCCCGGTCTCGGTGAAGGTACAGGTCAGCTCCAGCTTCGCCGTCCCGGTCTCCAGCGTCTCGGCGCGCAGCGCGAGCCCCGGCAGCCGGAGGTCGTCCGCCGGGGCGTTCTGCAGCACGAGCATCACCTGCGCCAGCGGCGGCCGGCTGAGGTCGCGCCCGGGCACCAGCTCCTCGACCAGCCGCTCGAACGGCACCTCCTGGTGGGCGTAGGCCGCCAGGGTCGTCTCCCGCGCCCGCTCCAGGAGGGCGTGGACGTCCGGATCCCCCCCCGCGTCCAGCCGCAGCACCAGCGTGTTGACGAAGAGGCCGATCAGGGGCTCCGTCTCGACGCGGGTCCGCCCCGCGATCGGCGTGCCCACCGCCAGGTCGTCCTCCCCCACGTAGCGCCGCAGCAGGGCGGCGAAGCCGGCGAGCAGCGCCATGAACAGGGTCGTCCCCTGGCGGCGCGCCAGCCGGTGGAGGGCGGCGAGGTCCCGCTCGGGGAGGAGGAAATCGTGGACGGCGCCCCGGGTGCCGGAGACGGCCGGCCGGTGGTCCACCGGCAGCTCCAGTGCCGGCGGCATTCCGGCCAGCCGCTCGCGCCACCAGGCGAGCTCGCCGGCCAGGAAGTCCCCGGACAACCGCCGCCGCTGCCAGACGGCGAAGTCGGCGTACTGCACCGCCAGCTCGGGCAGCGGGCTCGGGGCCCCGGCCACGAAGGCGGCGTAGAGCGCCCCCAGCTCCCGCACCATCAACCCCGTCGACCAGCCGTCGCTGACGATGTGGTGCATCGCCACCAGCGCCACGTGCTCCTCGTCTCCCAGCCGCAGCAGCGCCGCCCGCAGCAGCGGACCGCGGCCGAGGTCGAACGGCCGCCGCGCCTCGGCGGCGGCCAGGCGCGCCGCCTCCGCCCGGCGTTCGGGCAGGCCCCGGAGGTCGATCAGCGGCAGGGGGAAGGGGGCCTGCGGCGCGATCACTTGCGCCGGCTCCCCCGCTTCCGCCCGGAAGGTGGTCCGCAGCGCCTCATGGCGGCGCACGATCTCGCCCAGGGCCGCCGCCAGAGCCGCGCGGTCGAGCCGCCCCCGCAGCTCCAGCGCCGCCGGCATGTTGTAGAGCGGGCTGCCCGGCTCCCACTGGTCGAGGAACCAGAGCCGCTCCTGGGCGAAGGAGAGCGGCAGCGCCTCCTCGCGCGGGACGGGCACGATGGGCTCCTCTTCAGCCGCCGGGCGCTCGGCGGCGATGCGGGCGGCCAGCTCCGCCACCGTGGGCGCCTCGAAGACCGCCCGCACCGGCAGCTCGACGCCGAAGGCGGCGCGCACCCGGGCCACCAGGCGGGTGGCGAGGAGGGAGTGGCCGCCCGACTCGAAGAAGTCCTCGTCCACGCCGATCCGGTCGCGCCCCAGCAACTCGGCCCAGAGGCCGGCGAGCATCTCCTCCAGGGGCGTGCGCGGCGCGGTGCCCGCCGATCCTCCCTCCTTCGTCCACTCGGGGGCGGGGAGGGCCTTGCGGTCCACCTTGCCGTTGGCGGAGAGCGGCAGCGCCGGGAGCGCCACGAAGGCCGCGGGGATCATCCCCTCGGGGAGCGCGCGGCGCAGGGCGTCGCGCAGCTCCGCCGCCGGGACCTCCCCCTCGCGCCCCACCACGTAGGCCACCAGCCGCTTGTCGCCGGGGGAGACCTCGCGGGCGGCCACCACCCCCTCGCGCACCTGGGGCAGGGCGAGCAGCGCCGCCTCGACCTCGCCGAGCTCGACGCGGAAGCCGCGGATCTTCACCTGGTTGTCGATGCGCCCCAGGTAGTCGAGCTGGCCGTCCGGCCGGAACCGGGCGAGATCGCCGGTGCGGTAGAGCCGTGCCCCCGGCGGGCCGAACGGATCGGGGCGGAAGCGGTCCGCGGTCAGCTCCGGCCGGCCGAGATAGCCGCGCCCGACCGGCGCGCCGCCCACCCACAGCTCGCCGGGAGCGCCCGGGGGCGTGAGCGATCCGCCGCGGTCGAGCAGGTAGACGCGGGCGCCGGCGACCGGCCGGCCGATCGGCGGCACCCCCTCCTCCGCCGGGCCGACCTCGCCACCGGTCGACATCACCGTGCATTCGGAGGGGCCGTAGAAGTTCCACAGCGTCCACGGCGCCGCCTCCGGGGGGCGGCGGGTCAGCCGGTCGCCGCCGGTGCTCAGGCTGCGCAGGGGGATCGCCGCCGCGTCCGGCTCGTCGAGCAGGACCTCCATCAGCGGCGTCGGCAAGAAGGCGGCCGTCACCTCCGCGCCGCGCAGCCAGTCGAGCAGCCGCGGCGGCGAGCCGGCGGCGTCGGCCGGCGCGAAGCAGAGGGTGGCGCCCGCGGCCAGCGCCGGCCAGATCTCGGAGACCACCAGGTCGAACCCCGGGGCGCCGATCTGCAGGTGCCGGTCGTCCGGGCCCAAGCCGTGGACCGCCGCGTAGTAGGCGCAGAGGTTGGCGAGGCCGGCGTGGCTCACGCCCGATCCCTTGGGGCGGCCGGTCGAGCCGGAGGTGAAGATCACGTACGCCAGCCCCTCGGCGCCGGGCCGGACGGACGGCGCGGTCTCCTCCCCCGCCGCCTCTTCCAGGACGGCCAGCTCGCCGCGGTCGATCACCGCCACCGCGCCGGCGTCCGCCACCATCGCCGCCCGCCGCTCGGGCGGATGCAGGGGATCGAGCGGCAGGTAGGCCGCTCCCGTCTTGAGCACCGCCAGGCAGGCGACCGCCACCGCGGGCGAGCGCTCCAGGCAGACCGCCACCACCCGTTCCGGGCCGGCGCCGCGCCGGATCAGCCCGTGGGCCAGCCGGTTGGCCCGGAGGTCCATCTCGCCATAGGAGACGGTCTCCGCCGCCGCGACCAGCGCCGGCTTCTCCGGCTGCCGGGCCGCCCATTCCGCGATCCGCTCGTGGACCAGGAACGGCGCCGCGCCGGGCCCGCCGCCGGCCCAAGCTTCGAGCAATTGCCGGCGCTCGGCCCCGGTGAGCAGAGGGAGCTCCGCGAGCGGCGTCCCGGGGCCGGCGACCGCCCCCGCGAGCAGCACCCGCAGCCGCTCCAGCAGCCGCTCGGCCGTCGCGCCGTCGAACAGGTCGGTGTTGAATTGGAGGTTGAGGACGAGGTCCCCGTCGATCTCCGCGGCGACCAGGGCGAGGTCGAACTGCGCGGCGGGGGACGCCAGCGGCACCGTCTCCAGGGAGAGCGCGCCGAGGTCGAGCCGCGCCCCCGGCTCCCCCACCGAGAAGGCGGCGAGCGCCGCCAGGTCCGGCGACGGCGACTTCTGGAGCGCCAGCACCGTCTGCACCAGCGGCGGCCGGCTGGCGTCGCGGTCCGGTTGCAGCCGTTCCACCAGCCGGGCGAGGGGGAGGTCCGCGTGCTCCAGCGCGTCGAGCGCCACGCCGCGGGTCCGCTCCAGCAGCTCCAGAACCGTGGGATCGCCCGCGAGATCGGCGCGCAGGGGGACCAGGCTCACGAAGTAGCCCACCACCCCGGCCAGCCGCCCTCCAGCCCCCGAGCGGCCGGCGGTGGGGGAGCCGACCAGAAAGTCGTCCTGATTCGCGTGCCGGCCGAGCAGCGCCTGCCAAGCCGCGAGGAGCGCCACGAACAGCGTGCTCCCCTGGCCGGCGGCCAGCGCCTGGAGCCCCGCCGCCAGCTCCCTCCCCAGCCGCGTCCGGCGCTCGGCGCCATGGAAGGTCTGGGCCGGCGGACGGGGGCGGTCGGTGGCGAGGTCGAGCGGCGGCGCGCCGGCCAGCCGCTGCCGCCAGTGCTCCCACAGCCCCTCCCCCCACGGCCCCTCCAGCCGCCGCTCCTGCCAGCGGGCGAAGTCGGTGTAATGGAGCGCCGGCTCAGGGCACCCCGCGTTGTCCCCATCCGTGTAGAAGGCCCCCAGCTCGCGGGCCAGCACGGCGAGCGACCAGACATCGGCCGTCACGTGGTGGACGGCCACCACCAGCCGGTCGCCCTCCTCGCGCTCGAACAGGGCGGCGCGGAAGACCGGCCCCCGCTGGAGGTCGAACGGCCGGAAGGCCTCATGGTGCATGCGGGCCAGCAGCTCACCTTCGCTCCAGCCGCGGGCATCCTCCTGGATCAGGGCCACCTCCGCCCGCTCCGGGATGCGCTGCACCGGCCCCGCGGGGGTATCCGCGAAGGTGGCGCGCAGCCCGGGGTGGCGGTCCACCAGGGCCTGGAGGGCCCGCGCCAGCGCCGCGCGGTCCGTGCCGGGGGCCAGCCTCGCCGCCCCCGCGATGTTGTAGGCCGCGCTCTCCGGCGCCAGCCGGTGGAGGAACCAGAGCGACCGCTGACCCCAGGAGAGCGGATGCTCGCCGGCGGCCGGCCCGGGGACGATCTCCATCTCCTCGGGCGTACCGGAGACCGCCGGATCGACGATCCGCAGCGCCGCCTCGCGCAGCGACATCCCCTCCAGCAGGCCGGCGATGGGGAGGGCCGCCCCCACCTCGTCCTCGACGGCGTTCTTGAGCTCCACCGCCACCAGGGAGTCGAGACCGAAGCCGGTGAGGGGGCGCTCGGGGTCGATCTTCCGCCAGTCCACCCGCGCCAGGCGGGCGAAGGCGCGGGCCAGCCAGCGCTCGGCGAGGGCCATCCGCTCCCCCGCGGGGGCCGCCAGCAGGGCCTCCCGCAACGGCCCCTCGGCCGGCTCGGGCTCCGCCGACGCCTCCAGCCGGCTGGACCCCACCACCGGCAGCTCGCCGCCGAGATAGAGCTCGCGGCAGCCGCGGCGCTGGATCTTGCCGCTGGTCGTCTTCGGCACGCCCCCTTGCGACACCAGCACCACCTCGTGGACGAGCGCCTCGTGCTCCTCGGCCACCGCCCGCCGCACGGCCTCGGCGATCTCCGCGAGGTCCTTGGTGTGGCGGTCCACCTCCTGGACCACCACCAGCCGCTCCTCGCCGTCGACCTCCACCGAGAAGGCCGCGCCCGAGCCGGCCCGCAGGGCGGGGTGGGCCCGCTCGGCCGTCAGCTCGATGTCCTGCGGATAGTGATTGCGACCGCGCAGGATGATCAGGTCCTTCACGCGGCCGGTGATGAGCAGCTCGCCGCGGTCGAGGAAGCCGAGGTCCCCCGTGCGCAGCCAAGTGGCGGCGTCGCCCGGCAGCCGGGCCCCGAAGGTCCGCGCGCTCTCCTCCGGCCGGTTCCAATAGCCGCGAGCCACGCTGTCCCCCGCCACCCAGATCTCGCCCACCCGGCCCTCGGGCAGCGCCTGACCCGATTCCGGCTCCACGATCGCCACCCGCAGGTCGAGCAGGACGCGGCCGGAGCCGACCAGCTCGCGGGCGCTCTCCTCGTCGGCGGCGGGCTCGGCCCGGTGCTCCGCCAGTGCCTCGGCGTCGTAGAAGCGGGCGGCGTAGTCCTCTTCCTGATTGCCGCCCGAGACCATGAGCGTGGCCTCGGCCAGGCCGTAGCAGGGGTAGAGCGCCTGGCGGCGGAGCCCGGAGGCGGCGAAGACCTCGGCGAAGCGGGCGAGGGTCGAGGCGCGCACCGGCTCGGCGCCGTTGAAGGCGATCCGCCAGCAGGAGAGGTCGAGCTGCTCCCGCTCGGCCGCCGGCACCTTGCGCAGGCAGAGCTCGTAGGCGAAGTTCGGCCCGCCGCTGGTGGTGCCGCGGTAGCGGGAGACCGCCCGCAGCCAGCGCGACGGATTCTGGAGGAAGGCCACCGGCGACATCAGCACGCAGGGCGCCCCCACCCAGGTGGCCTGGAGGAGGTTTCCGATCAGCCCCAGGTCGTGGTAGAGCGGCAGCCAGCTCACGAAGACCGACTCTTCCGAGTGATCGCACGCCGCCTGGATCACCCGCTGGTTGTGGGCGAGGTTGCCATGGGAGACCATCACCCCCTTGGGAGTCGAGGTCGACCCGGAGGTGTACTGGAGGAAGGCGATCGCCTCGCCCGGCAGCTCGGGGTCCCGCCACTCGGCCGCCAGCGCGCCGGGGATCTCGTCCGTGGCCAGCCAGGAGAGGCTGGTCCCCTCCTTCTCCAGCCACCCCGCCACCCGCGCCGAGGCGCCGCCCGTGGACATCGCCACCGCCGGGCGTGAGTCCTCCAGGATCGATTGCAGGCGGGGGAGCATGCGCGGCGAGCGCGGCGGATAGGCCGGCACCGCGATCACCCCGGCGTAGAGGCAGCCGAAGAAGGCGGCCACGAAGTCGAGCCCGGGCGGATAGAGGAGCAGGGCGCGGTCCCCCACGGCGCAGGTCCGCCGCAGGGCCACGGCGATGGACCGCGCCTTTTCGTCGAGCTCCCGGTAATCGAGATGCCCGGCCTCCTCCTCGCCGTCGGCCAGGAAGGTGTAGGCGCGGCGTTCCGGAGTGAGGGTGGCGCGCAGGCGCAACGCTTCCGCCAGCGTGGCGACGCGAGGTCCTTCCGGGGTCTGGAGCGTCTCGGGCACTCTCCCGTTCCTTCCTAGAAGCCGATGGGGGCCTAAGTCAATGACAACGGAAATACGCGGAGGTCCCATGGACGGGTCCTCCCGCGGGGGCGTCGGACAGGTGGACGGCTTCTCCCTTCCGACCGTACGAGCACCGGAGGTCCGGTGGTTCTGCCTCTCGTGCGGCTCTCTCTATTAGTGTCGCCATACCGCAATGCGTGACACCCTGCCAGGGTCCGGGTAAGATCTCGCCGTGCCCTCCAACCTCGCGGAAATGTGGCTGCCCTTTCTATTGTTTGGGCTGTTTACGCTGCTCAGCGTCGTGGGCGCCTATCTGGTGACCGCCCATTTCCGGGGGCGGCGGGCGGGGATCGTCGCCGCCGCGCTCACCGCGCTCTTCTTCGGCGCCGTGCTCGCCGGGCTGCTGGCGCTGATCCGCCAGGGCGGGTTGATGTAAGAGATTGGCCTGAAATGCTGAACCCAGAGTACGAGCTCTCCAAGCTGGTCACGGTCGAGACTTTCTCCTCCGCCTGGGAGGCGCAGCTCGCCCGCGCGGCCCTGGAGGCCGAGGGGATCGACGCCCTCATCGCCGACGAGCACTTCCTCGGCCTCTACGGCGCGCTCACCAGCACCCTCGGCGGCGTGCGCCTCCAGGTCCGCCCCGAGGACGCCGGCCGCGCCGCCGACCTGCTGCGCAACCGCCGACCCTTCCTCTATGTGGTGAAGGAAGACGACGACACTCTCCCCGCCCCGGGCGAGCCGGAGGAGGAGCCCGGGGCGCTGGTCACCGTGGGGCGCTTCTACACCCCCTGGGAGGCCCACCTGGCGCGCACGCTCCTCGAATCCGAGGGGATCGGCGCCTGCGTCCACGAGGAGCGCCTCCCCGGCGTCAGCCTCCTCACCGGCGCCCCCACCGCCCTCAGCCGCGTCGAGGTCTACCCCGAGGACGTCGAGCGGGCGCTGGAGGTCCTGGCCACGGTGGAGGAGCCGGAATCACACGGGCTGACACAGACCGACACGGACTGACACGAACCACCACGGATCTTCAACGCCGTCCGGGTCAGTCGGTGCCCGTCCGTGTGAGCTCCCTGGCCTCTCGCGGCACCGCCGCCGCCGTGCTCAGCGAAGCGGCGGGCACCACGGCCGGCGCCTCCAGCTCCTTCTCCTTCTTCTTCGCCTCCAGCTTCTCCGACTTGACCTCCTGCCGCAGCCGTCCGAACGAGCTCATATAGACGTTGGCGACCGCCACCAGGGCGAAGAAGGCGATCAGGTACCCCCGCCAGTCGTCCAGCAGCAGCCGGTAGCGGGTGACGATCAGGAAGAAGATCGTGACGTAGTGGCTGAAACAGTATTCGCAGGTGAACAGGTAGAAGAACTTGCGCGCCGGCAGGCTGCGCGCGCTCCTGGAGCGCTCCGCGCAAAACTCGCGCGGCTCCCGGAAGACCTCCTCATGCGTCACCGTCCACGCCACGCAGGCGATCGGGATCGCCAGCAGGAGGAGCCAGACGATCTGGAGGAGCCACTGGGCGCTGCTGGGAGGTGCCATGGGCCTCGGCTGGTGCAAGAACGGGGCCCTGGGCGGGGCGGGCCCGATCCTTGCTCCCTCCCTCACCCGGAGGTGACACCTTGTCCGATTCCCACACCCGCACCGCCGTCGACCCCTACGACCCCCGCCGCGACCGCGACCCGCGCGAGCCGGTCGACGTCCCGAAGCGCGAGGAGCCGGAGGACGATCCCGTCGAGGACCCGTTGGAGCAACCGCCGATCCACGATCCCGGGGAGCTCCCGGAGGATGAGCCGGTCCGCCGCGATCCTGATCCCAGGGAGCCGGCCCGAGAGGTCTGAGAGAGCGTCTCAACGGTCACCGAGCATTCCCGCTCGCCTTCGGAGACCCGCCGCCCGAGCGGCTGGCCTCCCGTTTCAAAAAGGAGCAGGCCCGGGCGGTCATCCTCCTTGCCCGGCGAAATAATCTCGCGGGGGAAGGTGGTACCCGTGAGAGATCTCCGGAAAATCTCGTGGGGCGGCCTTCCCCTCCGAGACTTTCCGGCCGGGTTTCAAACCCGGCTTGTCATCCATGTCTGGATCAGGAGACGGGCTCGAAGGAGAGGCCTCCCCCGCGAGATTTTTCGGAAAGATCTCATGGGGGAGCCTCGCCCTCTGAGATGAAGGGCGCCGGGAAGCCTCCTTTCCGCACGGCCGCATTCCTCCCTCCGCTGGGGCAGCCCTGATAAAGTACCTCTCCATGCTCCGCCGCCAGCGCTCCGGCTCCGTCCTCTGCCCCTCCTGCGGCAAGCTGGTGGGGGTCAACGACGAGGTCTGCCTCAACTGCGGCCGGCGGCGGCCGGGGATGTGGGGGCTCACCTCGCTGGTCCGCGGCCTGGGGAAGGACCTCGGGTTCGTCCAGGCGGTGATCTTCGGCAACGTCTTCCTCTATCTGGCGATGCTGGCGGTCGACCCCAGCCACATCCAGATGGGGAGCCTGTTCTCGATCGGCGGCCCCAGCGCGGAGAGCATGCTCCGGTTCGGGGCCTCCGGCGCCTACCCGGTCCGCGTCTTCGGCCGCTGGTGGACGGTGCTCTCCGCCGGCTGGCTCCACGCCGGCCTGCTGCACATCGGCTTCAATCTCTACTGGATCCGCTTCCTGGCCCCCGAGACCGCCGAGCTCTACGGCCCCTCCCGGACGGTGATCATCTACTCGCTCTCCTCGATCACCGGCTTCCTCGCCAGCAGCCTGCTGGGCG
>JAICSG010000660.1 GCA_025937035.1 Thermoanaerobaculia bacterium
CCCAGTCCCTGGACCGTCCGCGGAGGATCTCCTTCCTCACTCTGGCCCTGATCACGGCCGCGCTCTATTTCGGCCAGGACGTGCTGATCCCGCTGGCGCTCGCCATCCTGATCACCTTCATCCTCACCCCCCTGGTCCAGCGCCTCCAGGCGATGCGCCTGGGGCGGGTGCCGGCCACTCTGCTCGTGGTGGTGCTGGTGTTCGGAGGATTCTCGGCGCTGGCGTGGACCATGGGGCGGCAGCTCGTGAGCTTCGCGGAGACGCTCCCCCGGTACCAGCAGAACATCCGGACCAAGGTGGCGTTCCTGCGCGGCGGCGGCTCCTCGGTGCTCCGCCAAGCGCAGCAGACGGTCGAGCACCTCCGGGAGGATCTGGGCGTCGCGACCCCTGCTCCGCCGCCCCCCGCTCCGGGGGCCCATCTCGGGGGGAAAGCCCATGGCGCCCCGCCGGGGTCCGCGCCGGTGCCGGTCACCGTGGTGGAGCCGCCGGAGTCGCCGCTCACGGTCCTCCGGACGACCCTGCTCCCCCTGCTGGGCCCGCTGGGCACGGCAGGCCTGGTCATCGTCTTCGTCGTCTTCATGCTGATCCAGCGCGAGGACCTGCGCGACCGCTTCCTGCGCCTGCTGGGCGAGGGGCGGCTCAACGCCTCGACCCAGGCGCTCGACGAGGCCGCCCAACGGGTCAGCCGCTACCTGTTGATGCAGAGCCTGATCAACACCGGCACCGGCACCGCCGTGGGCCTCGGGCTCTTCTTCATCGGCGTGCCGAACGCCCTCCTCTGGGGGCTGTTCGCCGCCGTGCTGCGCTTCATCCCCTATCTCGGCCCCTGGATCGCGGCCACCCTGCCGACCCTGATCTCCCTGGCGGTCTTCCCCGGCTGGGAGAAGCCGCTGCTGACGATCGTCCTCTTCCTGGCGATCGAGCTGGTCAGCAACAACGTGGTCGAGCCGCTGGTGTACGGCTCGGAGACCGGCGTCTCCACCCTGGGGATCCTGGTCTCGGCCGTGTTCTGGACCTGGCTCTGGGGCCCGGTGGGCCTGCTGATGGCGACGCCGCTGACCGTCTGCCTGGTGGTGATCGGACGCTACGTGCCGCAGCTCCAGTTCCTGAACGTGCTGCTGGGGGATCAGCCGCCGCTGCCGCTGGAGGCCCAGATCTACCACCGGCTGCTGGCGCTGGACGCCGAGGAGGTGGACGAGCTCCTGGAGAGCGCGCTCAAAGGGCGCACGGTCGCCGAGCTCTACGACGGGGTGCTGATCCCGGCCCTCAGCCTGGCCGAGCGCGACCGCCATCGCGGCGAGCTCAGCCCGGAGCGGGAGGAGCTCGTGGGCGCCACCCTCCGCAACTGGATCGAGGACATCTCCACCCGCCCCCTGGAGGACGGAAGCCTGGGAGTCGAGCCGATCCCCGAGACGGCCCCCCGCCTGGTCTGCGTGCCCTCGCAGGATCTGGCGGACGAGCTGGTGGCGCACATGCTCGCCCACCTCGCGGCGGGGAGCGGCGAGCCGCCGCCGGTGCTGGAGCACGACCTGTCGCGGCCGGAGATCCTGAGCCGCCTGGCGGAGCTGGGCGCCGAGCAGGTCTTCCTCTCGGTGCTGGCGCCGTACTCCTACGCCCAGGTCCGCGAGCTCTGCCGGGATCTGCGGGCCCACTTCCCCGGATTGCGGATCGTGGTGGCCCTGTGGGATCCCCGCGCCGAGGCCGAGCGCTACCGGCGGCGCCTGGCCACGGCGGGAGCCGACGAGGTCGTGGCCACGCTCCAGGAGGCGATGCGCGCCATCCGGACCGTGCCGTCGCGGGCCTCCGATCCGGCGGTCCTCGCCGGAGAGCTGGGACGGGAGCTCCGCGAGGGGGACCTGCCGCGGGCCGAGGCGCTGCTGGACGAGGCGGGGACGATCCTCCCCGTGGAGACCCTCGTGCTCGACGTGCTGCGGCCGGCGCTGGCGGCGTTGCGCCGGGACGTGGCGGCGGGCTGGATCGACCCCGGCGCCGAGCGGCTGGCCCATGACCTGTTGCGCGACCGGCTCGCCGTGCTGGGGGAGGCGGCGCCGCAGGGGTCGGGCTACCGGGCGATGGCCGTCCCCGCGCCCGGGGAGGAGCCGGAGACGGGCCAGATGATCCTCACGCTCCTGATGCGCCAGGCGGGCTGGAACGTGGTCCATCTCGAGCAGCTTCCGGACGAGGGGCTGGAGGAGGCGGTGGCCTCGGTGCAGCCGCACGCGGTCCTCTTCTCGGCGGCGCTCGCCCCGGGCGCCGGCCGTCTGCTGGGCCTCGCCGACGAGCTCCGGCGCGAGCACCCGGAGATCCTCTTCGTCCTCGACGGCCCCGGCTTCCGTCCCTCCGCCGTGACCCGGCTGGGCGGCGCGGCCCTCCTCGCGGGGGCCGACGTGCGGAAGACCCTGGCGGCGATCGAGCGGCGGTTGCCGCCGCTGGCGGTGCCGGAGCCGGAGATTCCTCTGGCGAGAGCGCCCGGGGGGTAGGTGTTGCCGGCGCCCCTTCGGGGCGAGCCCTCACTCTCCCAACCCTCTCTCTCCCGGCCTCCCCCCCACCTGACGGGAGAGAGAGGGCTACAGAAGCCCATTTTGATCGTATTTCTCCCTCTTCTCCCGTCAGGTGGGGGGGAGGCCGGGAGAAGAGGGCTGGGGTGATGAGGGCCAACCGACCGGGAACACTTTTACCCCCCGCTCCCGCCAACCCCCCGCCTCCTCCCCGGAGATCTCCCCGGACACCAACACCATCCACAGCCGCCGAAACGGCAGCCGCCCCTTCCTCGCCTTCCCCGCCCGCGACCGCAGGTCCGCGATCTCCTCCGGGGTGCCGTGGAACACCGTTGGCCTCACCCAGGCGGCGGTGGCGGTGCGGAGGGCCGGATCGGGCTCCAGCACCACGGCGGCGCCGGAGAGGGTGGCCCAGGCCATCATCGACCGCTCCAGGGGATCTTCGAGCGGTCCGCCGAGGACCACGATCTCCCGCTTTCCCGCCTCTCCGATCACCCCCTGAAGCCGCTCCCCGGCCGCGACGATCTCCGCCGCCGTCCACACGACGTCCTCTCCCCCGATCCGCACCACCGCGCCGCTACCATCATGGAAAAGATGGCCAGAGGGTGAGATCTCGATCTCGAGCCCCCGGCGCTCGATCCAGACCGCATCCTCTCTCCTCCTGTTCGGCGCCGACACCAACCCCGCCGCCTGGATCGCCAGATCCAGGATCACGGACTCGGGGCGGGCGTCGTATTGAAAGGCGGCGCGGGAGCCAGGGGGGAGGGAGGAGAGGTCCACCCGCCAGCGTTCCAGCCA
>JAICSG010000360.1 GCA_025937035.1 Thermoanaerobaculia bacterium
GGGCGCGCGATCTCAACCGCCAGCTCCTGCCGAAGCTCCGGCGTCTGCCCGAGCCGTTCTTCCTGTACGTCCACTACGTCGATCCCCACGCACCCTACGCGCCTCAGGTGGGCTGGCGCGGCGAGCCGCTCCCCGCCTCCGTCCGCCCGGTTCTGCCCGCCGACCTCGACGCCACTCACGTGCGGACGCGCCCCGCGGACCTCCTGCGGCGCGCCGTCGACCTCTACGATGGCGAGATCCGCGGCGTCGACCTGGGGCTGGCGGAGCTCGTGGGCGCTCTGCGCGGCCGGGGGGTCCTGGGCCGGACCCTGCTGGTCGTCACCGCCGACCATGGCGAGGAATTCGAGGAGCACGGCAGGATGAGCCACGGACAGACCCTCTACGGGGAGGTAGTGCGCGTGCCGCTGATCTTCAGCGGCCCGGGGCTGCGCGGCGGTGTCAGGCTGGGCCGCGCGTCCCTCATCGACATCGTGCCCACGCTGCTGGATCTGGTGAAGATCCCCGCCTGGCGGCGCCCCTCGCACCTGGATGGCCTGAGCCTCGCCGGTGCCTTGCGCTCCGGCCGGAGCCTGCCGTCCCAACGCGGCTTCCTGGGCTATCTCGATTTCGTGGACGGCCTGTCGCTCTCGTACCTGGCCGGCGACTCCAAAATGGTGCTGGCGAAGCAGCCCTATGCCAAACAGATCTTCGATCTGGCCGCCGACCCGGGAGAGCGCCGGAGCCTGTTGGGCACGGCCGAGGGGGACCGGCGGCTCGGAGATCTCGGAAAGGCCGCCGCGAAGCTGTTCAACGAGTACTCGCGCGGCGCCCTCCCGCGCTCCCTGGCGACTCCCGATGCGCAGCTCACGGCCGATCTCGCCGCCAACGGCTATCTCGCGGCGGGGGCTCCGGCCCGGATGCGTGGCGTCCCCGGGCGGATCGCTCCACCGGACACCTCTCCCGACGGCCGTCTGGGCTGGGAGCCGGACCGTGAGGCGCCGGCCTGTGTCGACCTCAAGGAGCCCGCCTCCAAACGCCTGACTCTCGCGGGCTGGTACCCCCGCGAGCCGGGTGGCCGCTGGACGGCGCCCGACGCCACACTCCTGCTCGGCTCACCCCCGGGCGGTCCGGCCCGTCTCGAGCTCCGCGGCATCAATCACCGGCCGGATCCGGCGCGGCTGCGGGTCGCCGTGGATGGGAAGCCGGTCCTGGATCAGGAGGTCGCCACCGGCCCGTTCCAGATCGAGGAGCCGCTCTCCCGCACGGAGCTCTCGGGCCCGGTTCTCCTGCGGCTCGCCACCACACCGCCCTTCGTTCCGGCGCAGCACGGCTCGGCGGACCCGCGGACGCTGGGGCTCTTTTTCGAATCGATCTGCCTGCGCTGAGATCGCCGCCGTCCGGACTATAGTTCTCTCCATGTCGACGACCTCGCTCAACCCACCGCTGCCGCCCGTCGAGCTGCGGCAGCTCGTCGGTCCAACCCAGGACCACTACTATGACAACCCGACCGGCCAGATGGTGTTTCCCGAGATACCGCCGCAGGCCTACGATTTCGTCTTCGATTGGGGGTGTGGATGTGGCCGCATCGCCCGCCAGCTCTTACAACAGAATCCTCCGCCCCGCAGGTATATGGGAGCCGACCTTCACCGGGGCATGATCGAGTGGTGCCGCCGGAATCTGTCTCCCCACGCCAAGGATTTTGAGTTTCACCATCAGGACGTTCGCAACCTGGGCCTCAATCCTGCTGGCAGGGCCGAGGTCCTCCCCTTCCCGGCCCCTGACGCCGCCGTGACTCTTTTCCTGGCGTGGTCCGTGTTCACGCACGTCAATGAGGCCGCCGCGGTCTTCTACCTGCGTGAGCTCGGCCGCGTGCTGCACCCGGAAGGTATCGCCATCACCACCTGGTTTTTGTTTGACAAGACCGAGTTTCCAATGATGCAGGAGTTTCAGAACGCCTTGTTCATCAACGACGTCGATCCCACCAACGCGGTGATCTTCGATAAGTCCTGGCTGCGCCGGACCGCCGGCCTCGCCGGTCTTACCTTGTCACGGATCGATCCTCCGGCCGTTCGGGGATTTCATTGGAAGATCTATCTGCGGAAGGCAGGACCGGGAGCTCTTCATGCGGAATTCCCTCCGGATGCCGCGGCGCACGGGGTGCAGCGGCCGCCGCTGATGCCCGCCGACGCGGACCGTCTGGGGCTCGACAACGATCAAGAGAAGTGATCTCGATGAAATGAAACGGAGGATGAGGAGCCACGCTCCCCATCCTCCGGCAGGATCAGGAAGGAATCTGACCTGTCCTACTGCTCGGGCTCGGCCGTGGCCTTCGCCGGGACCAGGGTCTGGACCAGCTTCTCCAGGGTCTCGATCCGGCTCTTGAGCTCGGCGATCTCCTTGTCCTTCTCCTGAACGACCCGGTTCAATCCCTGAACCGCCAGCAGAGCGACGCCGGCCTGGTCGCCGGGAGCGATGTGCTTGTCGTCCTCTCCCAGCCCGAAGGCCTGGTGGAAGTCCTCGGCCATGGGCCCGATGTGGTGTACTCCGGTCTCGGTCTTGTAGCTCCACTGGGAGACCGGCAGCTTGCTCACCCGCGCGAGCACCTCCTGGGGATCGAGAGAGGCGAAGTCGGTCTTGATCGCCCGGCTCGAGCCCTGCGTGAGGGTGCCGGCGATGACCATATTGCCGGTCGAGCCGAGGGTGAGCTCGACCCCCGTGTTGGCCTGGTTGTCGACGACGAACGCCGCGCCGAACGTCCCGAAGCTCCAGCGTGGGGTCTGGGAGGTGTCCTTCAGGATGAGGACCGCGCCGCCGTTGTTGTTGAGCTCCAGGAGCTCGCGGCTCGCGGAGGTGCCGCTGCTGTTCTGGACCAAGACCTTGCCATCCGTCGTCCCGCTGCCGCTGCTCGCCACGTTCAGGCTGGTGCTCGGGCTGGCCGTGCCGATGCCCACGTTGCCGGTGGCGCTGATGTCGATCGAGCTGGTGGGCGCGCCGGGCCGGATGCGGAACGGCAGGCGGGAGCCGCCGGTCACGTCGCGGACGAAGAAGTTGGCCTCGTTGCCGGCGATGTCCCAGGTCTGGGCCGTGAAGCCGCCGGAGTTGTTCTGCTCCAGCCGCATGGCCGGGGTGTTGCTGGTGGCGATGTGGATGTCGAGCACCGGGGTCGAGGTCCGCAGACCGAGCCGACCCGTGCTGTCGACGAACATCGAGTTGGTCGGCGCGCTGCCGGTAACGGTGAACGGCACCGTGGCCGCGGTGGTGTCCTCGATCGAGAACTTGTTGGCGCCGCCGCTGGCGGAATCGTTCGCCGTGAGCTGCCAGCTATGGTTCGCGAAGCCGGTCGACGAGCTGGTGTCGTCGAACTTGATGCGGGTGTTGTTCTCCTTCAGCCGGAGGGTGTCGAAGCCGAAGCTCTCGTTGGCGACGCAGTCGAGGCCGATGCACGCGCTCCCCTGGATGATCTCGTCGTCCGCGACCACCTGGTCCTTGGTGGGGAGGGGCGCACCGGCGGCCGCCTTGCTCGCCCGTGGCGCGCGGGTCTCCTCTTCCCGCAGGTCCGGGGAGACGAAGGTGCCGTCCTTGATGGTGAAGGTGCCCGACTGCTGCAGCGGCGTGCGCGGCAGCTTGCCGTCGGCCTGCAGCTTGGCGAGGGTGGCGTCGTCGCCGGCCTCCCGCGCGCGGGCCACGGCCCGCCGGGTCGCCCGGTCGAGCACCGGCGAGGCGACCAGCTCATAGGTGTAGGCGCCGTCCGGCAACGGCTTGCCGTCATCGCCGAAGACCCCGAAGGAAGGAGAGGTGCCGGTGGCCATCTCCCGGCGCAGCACCAAGCCGCCGGGGCCCGAGACGGTCAGCACCAGCTTCTCGTACGAAATCGTCGGCTGCCATTCGATGCCGACCGAGCTGATGTTGGTGACGGCCAGCGGAGACGGCCCCGCCGCTCCCGCCGGGATCGCCAGCAGGCCTCCCAAGGCCAGGACCAGGATCCCCGCCCCCCAAAGCTTCGTTCGTGTGCTCTTTTCCATCGACCTACCTCCTTCCATTCAATCCACCGTGCCTGGGACCGGACCCACACGGTCCAGACCCAAAGGCCCACCAAGCGACAGCGGCAAAACGCCATACCAACAGAGAGCCAGCGGCTCCAGGAAAGTGCGAAAGAACAGGGAGATAGGGACAATCCCGGCCGTGCTCCTCGACGGTCCTGGAAGTACAGGCGAAGTGAGCGGCGATCCCGTTACCAGGGCAGGCAAGAGAAACCGGCAGTCGTGGGAAGCCCCTTGGCCCAAATATAGACGAAGTCTCATAGATTGTCGATCAGACATCCCTGAGCCGACATTCTTTCGAGAATGATAAATCTTAAGATCTGATGGAACGGCACAGGCGCCTTGCGGTCTCCCGCCCGCTCCTGCCATGCTCCGGGAAAAGGAGGAGCGCATGCGGATCATCGTGGTCGGAGCGACGGGGACCCTGTAGGGCGGGCGCTAAATTCCGGTGAGCTCCGAGCCGATCCTCTCGGCGGCCAGCCGGTATCCAACCGGTGTGAGGTGTTGATCGATCGAATAATAAATCTTTTGTCCTCGGGCCAAGGCCTGGGAAAAGGGCGCGGTCAGATCGAGGGCGGGGATGCCGTGGCGGGCGAAGATCCCCCGGAAGATCTGGTTCGGACGGGTGCGGTCGTAGCGGACGGGATCGAGGCCGAAGCGCTGGAGGTTGGCCTGCCAGCGGTGGGGGTCGACCTGGACCAGCGAGGGGATGATCACCGCCAGGATACGCGCCTTGCCGGCGTCCGCCGCCAGCGCGGCCACGGCGCGCTCCGTCTCCGCCGCGCCCTGGCGGACCATTTCCGAGGTCCCCTCCTTGGCGTAGAGATCGAATTCCTCCCGCTGCTGGCGGGTCTCCAGCGGCTCCGGACGGCCGAGGAGGCGGCGGAGCGAGGCGCCGAGGGAGGAATTCTTGACCAGCACGAAGAGCTGGGAGTGGTAGTAGAGCCAGCGGGAGAGGCTCCCCGCCTTCTCTCCCGGCATGACCAGGGCGCCGTCCACCGCCATCGGCTTGGGGCCGGGCACCGCGTCCTGGAGGTCGTTGCCGATGAAGACGGTCACCAGGA